>CALROS020000001.1:0-20355 GCA_943369855.1 Chitinophaga pinensis
TTGAATCGACCTCGCTGAATCTTGCCTGGGGAAAATTCGAACAGACACCGGCAAGTTATCAGATCTCCCCTGATCCGCGGAATCTTTCACTCAACAGCAGCAAAGCGATCCATTATGTTGCGGGAATTGAACATCGTCTCGCGGACGACACACGCATCACCATTGAAGGATATCAGAAGGATATCCACGATGTGATCGTCGATCCGGACAGTTCGAATCTTCTGCTCAATACCGGAAGCGGATATGCACGCGGAATTGAATTCTCTCTGCAGAAAAAATTTACGAACGGATTCGTTGCAAGCGCATCATATTCCTACTCCATCTCGCGAAGGCAGGACAATTCATCTTCTGCGGAATATGATTTTGAATATGACCGTCCGCATATCATGAACCTGATCGCAGGAATGGAACTCGGCGAAGGATGGCAGATCGGCGCGAAATTCCAGTTCGCTTCCGGAAATCCGTACACACCGGTCGCCGGCGTAGTGAAAAAAGGGGGCGTGTTCTATCTTGTGGACGGTCCGGTAAACTCCGCCCGTTATCCCGATTATCATAAACTCGATATCCGTGTGGACAAACAGTTCATCCTCGCCGGCTGGTCCATCACCGCATATCTCGACCTGTGGAATGTCTACGCCCGCGAGAACATCATGTCCTACAATTACAAAGCGGACGTGAACGGGAACATTGTCATGACCCCGAAAAATGATTTCGGCGTGATGCCGATCGCAGGAGTGACGGCGAAGTTCTAACATGATGTCATTCCGGCGAACGCCGGAATCCAGAAAATTGATCGCTCTCTGAAGAGATCCTCACATGAGGATCGAGGGATTAGATTCAATTTCCATACTGAGGTTGGTGAACATTCGTAAATTTATTTTTGTGAATGGACTCCAACTATTTTAAATGTATATTTTCAGCGTTCAATACGACAATGACGCCCAAAGAGAATATATACGTGAACCAATTGCAGGAAGCTGTCTCAGCCATCCTGAATAATTCGCTATCCCCCGCATCCGAGAGACACCTCCTCTCAGCAGCACACGCTCTTGCAACGAACATTCTCAGGATAAAATTCTCCCAGTCACCAAGCATTAAGCAGCATTTAGGATTGAATGAACATGATCTGGGATATGACTGCATTGCAGAATTGTTTGAGCGCGATTCAAGAAATCAATTGATACACTTCCGGACATATTTTTCGAATTTCGACTGCGCTTCGATGTCCGGGAAAGAGATCCTAGTCCATTTTCGGAGGCTTGTATCGTCAGCGGTAAATCAGAATTTAATGCATGTATACCGCGATTTCGATCCAAGCCTCGGAAAGATCCTTCGGAACATTAAATTGTCCATCACCGCACATAAAGCATTTCAGGAATTAGAACGTTTTGACGAGACATGTATCGCACCTATTGATGCGGTGTTGAATGAGCATCTGCCGACGATCGATCAGTCGATCTTGTTCGATCTGCTGACATCACACGTCCGCGGAGATGAGTTTGTGCCCGAGTTGATGTCAATATATTCACGGATCATCAGAGAGCAGATGGAATTCAACAGAGTGGTTCCGCTGTTGACGGTTGCGTTGGTGTTCCGTTCGTTATTCATCACCAAGCAGCATCCCGTTTCGAATGGACATGATCACGGTTCGAACAGTTTCGAGATCGAGGAATTGATCAACAAGAATATCGCACACGTGAAAGCGACGATCTTGTCGCATAATCATCACGGAAGCACATCGCCGGAAATGATCGACAGATATTTTTCGGCGATCAGGGGAATGATCCTTTCCAAAATGAATGCCTCGGACTACGGCGCCGATTCCCTCTTTAAAGGATTGCAATTGTATTGCGCAACACTGGGAACAGATGAATATCAAAAAATTCACCGGACAAAGATCGAATACTATTACCGATTGTGCCGTGAAGCGATCGCAATGGAAATATTGGAAAGAAAAACTCTGTAAATGCGACCATCTGTCACTATGAGTATATCACTATGAAGCATATCGATCATAAGATATTGGAACTGTATGTTCTGAACGATGATGCTGCGCTTAAGCTGCAGTCGGAGATCGAACAGCATCTAGCGGAGTGTGCCGGGTGCCGGGAGGTCCATGCCAGAATGCAGGATCTGTATGCGGGATTTTTTGATACGATGAGTGCTGAGAAACGTGATTCTGTCCCTTCGGAACTGCCTGTTAAATCGAAACGGGCTTCATCGTTAACAAAATCATCTTCACCGCTGCGGGAAGTTCGGACGAACTATGAAATCGATAGAAATCCTCAACGAATTATCGTTTCTGTTGTAAAGAAGCATCCCTTGATCACATCATCGATTTCATTGTTTGTTTTAGGATTTTTTGTCATTGTCGGTCTGCAGTACTTTAAGACTACCGCATACAGTGATGAGAATCCAAATTATTTTCGCGTAACCTCCGCAAGCATATTTGAGATATACAATATCCGCAATCAATTACTATGGAAATATCCATTATTGGATCAAATAAATGAACCAGCCATCCAGAGAACGGTGGCCATACAAGACTTGGATCATGACGGCAAAAATGAAGTCATAACCTGTTTGAGATTAGGGAATCTAAACAATGGCAGACAATTATTAGTTTTAAATGGCAAAGGTGAGCTAGTTAATTCACTATCATTAAATGATTCCTCTGCTGAATTTAGAGGAAAATCATATCCTGTAAGTCACAAAGGCATATCACAAGTTTTTACGATATCAAACAACAATACAACTGATATTATTGTCACTGTCAGTTTGGGGTTTTCGCCACAATATTTACTGCGTCTCGATGCTAAATTGAATGCTCTCGGCGAATACTGGCATTTCGGAGGATTTTATACTTCGTGTAAATCAATAACCATCAATAATTCCAGTGTAATAGTAGCCCCTGTAAAGAATGATATCGATGATGCTATTATGAAAAACTATTCGGCATTGATTGTTTTGGACCCAATCAAAATTGTTGGAAGGAAAGAATCGTCCGTCACAACAGGATTCGGTCTTCAAAAATCTAATGCCGAACTATGTTATATAAAATTCCCTGAATCAGACATAGAATCGGCGTTGCACATAAAATCCGATCTTAATCTTTCTGAATATGATGCCAAAAATAATGTGCTGACCATTCAGCAACGACAAGAATCAAATTCAAATATATTTGGTTTTATTTACACTCTAAACCTTTCCAATTATACATTCCAAAACATAAAGTTTATCACCGGCACAGAATGGACTCATCAAAAGCTGAACTCTGAAGGAAAACTTACTACTGTTTTTAATGATCAATACCTCAACAACCTCATGGGTCGAGTGGAATATTGGGATGGAAAGACATGGACAAGAAGTGTTTCTCATGTAGTATTCTAAGAAGGCTTGCACTACCTATGCAAGCCTTCTCATATTTCGTTATCGATAAATGGTAAAATTATCATAAGTCTTGGGACCATAAGAATGTAGACCAACTTTTCCCTGACCGTTAATAAACGTATCAGTCCAACTTCCAAGATAAACGTCATCAATATATAATTTATAGATATTACCATTTTTTTCGAGGGTTGCTTTATGAGATTGCGTCGTAGACATTTTATACCCTACGGTTTTGCTTTTCTGGTTCTGCCATTGAGATCCATTCCATTCACCATATGAAATTGAAATTGAGTCTACACTTGCCGGTAAATTATCACCACCTGTCCCTAAACCCATTGCCAATTTTTGACCTGCTGATAAAAAAATCGAAAATTCAGCTGCTACTGAAGAATAATTTACAAAGCTTGGATCTGTGGCTTTTTTAAAGGAAACCGTCGTTTTCCAATTGGCTGAATTCGGTTGATATGCATCGTTTAATATCAATTGAGATTGTGAATTTACTGATGAGCCACAGGAAATTGAATAATTAGCATTTAATTGACCGCTAATAATATCCCATGTGCCGCCACAGTCACCTGCATACTTCGTCCATTTTGACAGATCGGTACTAAATGAATCAACAAAGAAAAAACTATACTGATTGGAGAATGTTTTAAAAGAAATGCTCTTGATTGAATCAACACGAACAGAATCAATTCCACCGGCCAACTTGTTGATATACATCTTTGTCTGCGCATTTGCGAAGATTGCAGCCGACAGTATTACGCATACGATAAACGATTTCATAATTTGTTCTCCTGAATGTATAGGCACGGATATCAATCCGAGCAGTATTATTTATTTTAAAAGCAGTAATTTATTCACCAACTGTGTTCCATTATACTGCACGCGGTAAAAGTACGTGCCGCTGGCAACCGATGTTCCTCCCTCATCCTTCGAATCCCACACTACCCGATAACTGCCGGAATTGTGGACCGTCCGCTCCACCTCGCGGACCTTCTTTCCCTGGATGTCAAATATTGCAACTTCAACCTCTCCCTGAGTTGGGATCTCGTATTCGATGGTCGTTGACGGATTGAATGGATTAGGGTAATTCTGTTTCAGCGTAAATGAAGTGAAGATCGAGCTCATTTTTTCCAAATCTTCTACACTGGTTGGTCCTTCTTTTGAAAACGTGAGTTGATTGATGGCATCGGTTGAATATGCTTTGATCGTGCCGGAAGCCAGTTCTACGAACATCGTATCGGTTTGCGCCGACAGCAGGCGCGGAATTTGCCACAAAAAGAGCAGCAGCCAAGGTTTCATAACTTCTCCCCTGAATTAGTAATTGAGAGTCTGAAATACTTTGTCTCACGTGTCATTTCGAGTTCCGCCCTATGATTTCTCTTTTGCGGGACGAGAAATCTGACCATACCTCAGATTCCTCATTTATCCCTTTGGGATTTCGCAACGCGTATTATTAGGATTCGTTCGTCACAAAGTGACCCCCTTGGGGGAATGACAATGATTTAATGTGTTTCAGATGTCTCTGGTTGTAAGTATTGTGATTTGGTGACGCTAACGGATATTAGGTGCAGAGTGTGAAGTTTACAGAATGGAGGAAGGAATATTTTTTTCACCATTGAATGTTCAGTCCAGACTGTAGATGACATTCAATTTCATCGATATTTCACTATATTTCTCCATGAAGAACGGCGATTCTTACTTTTCGGCGGATGGAACACACATTCATTATTCTGTGATGGGCTCCGGCGCTCCTCTGCTCATCGCCCCGGTCACCTGGGGAGTGGACGGCCACCGATGGACGACACTGGATGCGCTTGCAGAACAGTTCACGCTCATCCGGCTTGACCCGCGCGGGACCGGTGGCTCCGGCACTGTCAGCGACAAATCTGAATACGGAATTCCGACACTCGTCAATGATATCGAAGCATTACGAGATCACCTCGGCATTGAACGATGGAATCTGATGGGACAATCCGCCGGAGGATGGACAGCACTCGAATACGCGCTTGCGCATCAGTCCGTTATCGATCACCTCATCATTGTCTGTTCCGCACCGACCGGAAAATTCCACAAGAACACATTCCGCGACCCGCAGCATCCGCTCTATCCTCAGTTCGAGAAGATCTCGCAGGAGGTCCGTTCCTTGCCCGCCGCCGAGAGAGTGAAAGCATTCAACCGCGCAGTCTATCAATTCGATGTGCAGACGGATGAATCTCGGCGGACCATCGACCGCATCTTTGCGGATGCGGAGTTCAACGTACAACGGAATCAATTCTTCGTAATGAATGAACTGAATCGCTACAATGTAACGGAACGGCTCCATGAAATATCCGTACCGACATTGGTGATCGGCGGGAACCATGATGCGCACGTCGCCTCTGAGTGGAGCGAAGTGATCGCGGAGAACATCCCGCATGCACGGCTGCAGATGATGCAGCACTCGGGACATTTTCCGTGGCTGGATGAACCGGCACTGTTTTTTGAAACCATTACGAATTTCATTCTTACATAGAACACGCCCGCCTGACCGACACTTAATTTTTTTGTCAGTCGGGCAGGGATTAGACGGAAAAAAAACGGATCGCCACGGATGGTTATGGAAACCGTTAACAACAGCTGCATCCAAAAACTTTATGATCATAATTCATTATGAAAACAATAGCACTGTTCTTTTCGCTCATTCTTACATCTAATCTCTTTTCACAGACATATGAACTGCCGGTGTCGTGGAAACTCATCACGCAGGACAGTGCCGTATTCTCGCAGCCGGACTATCATGATGGTCACTGGTCCACCGTTGCCGTACCGGCACAGTGGGAGACACAGGGATTCGCGAATTATGACGGATTCGCGTGGTACCGGGTCAACTTTTCCCTCCCGGAAAAAGCGCTGAAGGAAGAGTTGTATCTTCTGCTCGGAAAGATCGACGATGTGGACGAGACCTATCTGAACGGTGTCCGCGTGGGCTCTATGGGGAAATTTCCGCCGAAGGACGAGTCCGCATGGAATCTGCAGCGTGTCTATCAGCTTCCCGCTCATGTGTTAAGAACGAATAACACGCTCGCGGTGCGTGTCTACGACGGCGGCGCTCCCGGCGGTATCATCGGCGGCCTAATCGGACTTTATACAAAGAAAGCATATATTGATGAGATGTATCTCGGTCCGGCACCGAAGAAATCGTATACGAAATTGACTACAAGCAACGGACTCATCGCCGCTGTGTATGACGATAAGACGAACCGCATTGAGAATGCCATGCCGCACATCTTCCAGGCGTACGATTCATCGCATTCGGTCCGCCCGTTCGCCTTCGGCATCCGTCCCAAGACCTCTGAACGGCCCTCCTCCGTCCTCTACGAAGCGAACACACATGTGATCCATGCTCAATACAAGAACTTTACCATCGATTATTTTGCACCGTTCACCACGCAGAAGAAGATCCTCTATGCGGTCGTCCGTGGAAATGAAAAGGATATTGCACCGCTCACGTTCGAATCCCACGCCGGCGCAGGAGAATTGCTGCAGAAGAATGCCGCGCGAAAGAATGAACGGTATTTCCTCTTCTCATTCAACGATTCTCTTCACAACAATACGAATGCGATCCAACAGGCGGCGGAACGACTATCATCGGCAGCGACCTCACTGGTCGATGACGAACTGCAATTCATGAAGAAGATATATTCTTCGGCACGGATACCGAAGAATATCACGCCGAAAGAACGGAATGTTGTGGAACAATCCATCGCCGTCCTGAAGATGTCGCAGGTCGGCGAGAAGGAGGTCTTCCCGCTTGCGAAAGGTCAGATCCTCGCTTCCCTTCCCCCCGGAGTTTGGAACATCGCGTGGGTGCGGGACGGTTCGTATTCCATCATGGCATTGTCTCGGCTCGGAATGTTCACCGAAGCGAAACGGGCGCTTGAGTTCATGCTGAATGCGGAATCGAATCATTATAAGAACTTCGTCCATACGGACGGAAAAGAGTACGGCATCGGCATGGATTATCAGATCTCGGTCTGCCGGTACTTCGGCATCGGCAAAGAGGAATCCGATTTCAATCCCGAAGGACCGAATATCGAGATCGACGGATTCGGTCTCTTCCTCTCCGCACTTTCGAAGTACGTTCACGAGAGCGGCGACACGGCATTTGTTCGATCATATCTTTCAACTCTTATAGACAGAATCGCTGAACCGATACTCTTCTCCACTTCTGCGAACGGACTCATCCGCAAAGAGTCCGGACCGTGGGAACGGCATCTGCCGGGAGAACAATATTCCTACACTTCAGCCGCGTGTGCGGCGGGACTCCGCGATCTTGCTGAACTGCTCAAGAGAATGGGACTTCCTTCTGAGAGATATTCCGCCGGCGCTGAACGTTTGAGGAACGGAATTCTCACCAACCTCGTGGACATCGACGGAGCAGTGATCGGCAGAACGAACGCCGAGAGAACGAATAAGGAATATTATGACGGCGGCTCGTTCGAAGTGTTCGCTTCCGGAACGATCATGAATAAGGACCTGTTCCTGCGTCATATGATTTCCTATGAAAAAATTCTCCGCGTTCCCGATACAATGCGCGGATACATCCGCATCAAGAGTCCCGACTGGTATGAAAGTCAGGAATGGCTCTTTCTGGATGCACGGATCGCAACGGCATACATGCTCTACGGCGAGAAGAAGAAAGCGAAGCATCTCATCGACTGGATGACCGCACAATCATCGTTCAATTATAATCTGATCCCGGAAATGTACGGATACGAACATGCCACCTACGAAGGGGCGATCCCAATGGTCGGGTTCGGTGCCGGAACGTATATTATTGCACTCCTAGATTACTATCATTGAACGATGGGCAGAAACCGGTGAGCATGGAAGAGAAACTGCGTGAAGTTTTTCGTGATATTATTGAAGGAAAGAGCGTAAAACGGTCCTGCCATGATCTGCGGTATGAAGGTACCGACTGGACCACGCTGTTCATTGAGACACTGAAGCAGAAACACTACCTCCCCACAACCGTCGGCAGCACAACGATCGATCCCGGCGAACGGATCCCTGCGTTCGTCATCAAGGAACAGACAGCGTATTTCGGCTGGGTGTTCTGGGAGAAATTCTCGCAGTTGCGTTTGCGGAAATTGTTCGGTACTGTGATTCACACCCCTAAAGGGGACTGGCTCATTCAGGTACCGTCCAACAGCACCGTGACCGTTTACGCCGACACTTCACAGATTTTAGAAATGGATATCGACCGCCCGTTCGAACTATGATCCGGTTCACCGCATTGATCCTTTTCATTCCTCTGATGCTCATATCACAGACGGAGTCCGCGCTGCTGTCCTATGATGTTGTGGCATCGCTGAATGACCGTACGCGCGAGATCAGCGGCACAGTCCACTGCTACACGAAGCTCACCGATCCTTCCGTCCGGGATTTCTCATTCATCATCCCGAAAGCGTGGACCGCACTCTCCATCCTCGATGTGAACAACGAATCCATCGATTTCGACCGGACACCGTCGGACAGAGGTTCGAAGGACCGCATCAGTTTTGACCGGAGGGATCTCGAGACCAAAAGCGACACGATCGCATTCTTCATTGCATTCACGGCACTGTACGATTCCCTGCCGACTTCGCGGATGTTCGTCACGCAAAAGGAATTCATCCTGCCGTATGACCGCAGTGAGAGCTGGCTTCCGGAATTCGCTTCGTCATCCGCAGAACACCTCTCGCTTCGCTTCTCTGCGCCGCCGCAGTTCACGGTCCTCTCCGCAAACACAATGGACACATCGTTTTCATCCGGAACGAGAATGTGGACGGTCGATATCATGCACGCGTCGATGACGTCGGTCTTCTCCGCCTACGGCATCGTCAATGCGGGAAAACAATTTGCGGTCTCGCCGGATTCTTCGTGCAGCGTTACATTCTATTCCTCGCCGCTCCGGTTCAATCAGCAGTATGCCGCCGCAACTGCACAGCAACTCAGCACCGCACTTCAGTATTTCAATTCGGTAACAGGACACGATCATCGATCGCTCATCTATATGGTCATCGGGAACACAATAGCGGAACATTCCGAGATCGATACCGCCCAGTTTGTCATCCGCAGCAGCTCGCCGGCATTCACGGTGTTCGATTCAGCGGCGTTGACACGTTCGGTGTATAATCCGTGGATCACGGAACTCGCGCGCCGATTCTGCCCTCCGACGACCGATTCTTCCGCTCTCTTCGACGACGGACTCTCCGCTTATCTTGCATCGCGATTCCTCATCGACCGGTATCCGCAGAATGCCCGTCGTGAGCGGTTCGATGCGGTCTCGCATGCGCTGACCTTCTTCCCTTCCGGAACGCTCAATGCGGGACACTCCGACAAAGCGAACACGAACAGGATCATCTCGTTTCGCGGACGGTATCTGTTCTTCATGCTGGAGTATCTGCTCGGCCGGGAATCGCTTGACCGAGTGATCCGGGAGATCACTGCCGGATCGTCATCTGCCAACATCACATTCTCCCGGTTCATTGAACTGTGTTCCGCGGAGTACGGCACTCCGCTGGAGTGGTTCTACGATCAATGGCTCCGCCGCTCCTCAGCACCGGAATATGTTCTTCAGTGGAAAAGTGAGAGGACCACGCGCGGTCTCACGATCGTGCGCGCCGTGATCGAACAACGCGGAACCCTGTTTTCCATGCCCGTTCCGGTCTCGTTCTCATTCGGGAACAGAACGATCACGAAACGGGTCAGGATAGAACAACAGAAGCAGGAATTCACATTCTCATTCCCAATGACACCGTCTGCCGTGGAACTGGATCCGAATCTGAACATCCTGCGATGGCTGCTGGAACTTCGTATCTCCGCGCATGCGAAGACCGCCCTGCTGTATGCGTCGGTGAATCATGATATTGTGAACGCTGAGAAAGAAGCCCTCTATACTCAGCAGCTGGACCCGAACAATGCCACCGGAAGCGCGCCTCTGGCGCTGTTCATTCTCGGGAATATATCGGCATCGAACGGCAGCAGGGAGAAAGCCAAGGATTATTTTCAGCAGTCCGCCGCCGCTTCTTCGGCGGATGAAACGGAACAATACCGCCTGATGAGTCTCATCCGGTACGGGAATCTGCTGGAACTGGACGGGAAACGTGATGAGGCCGTGCCGTACTATCAGCGGGTCATCGCGGAAGGGATCAAAGATCCCGTGATCAACGCCGAAGCCGTAACACAGGCGGAACGGTTCCTTCAGGAAAAATTCCGCGAGAGCGAGAATTACTGGTTTGATATACATTGATCCGATACCATCATGACCATTCAACTTCCGAAATATTTTTCCCTGCACACCGCCATCAATTCCCATGGATGGTACGACCTTGCTCCATTCTCCGCAAACGAAGGATTGTCCGAGCTGAAGGGCGTCGTCTCACTGACGAACAAGAAGCATGCGTTCGTCCGCATCCGCGAAAAGAATTCCGTACTGCTGATCACCCCGGAGAATGACGTGCGGCTGACAAGGACGGAACAGGAACGGATCAAGAACACCGTCCGCTCCATGCTGAGGATCGATGAATCACTGGAGGAATTCTATTCACTCTGCCGAAAGGAGAAGCATCTCCGCTGGGTGCCGAAGATCAATGCCGGACGGCTCCTCCGTTCGCAGACAATGTTCGAGGATGTGGTGAAGATGATGTTCACCACCAACTGCAGCTGGGCATTGACGAAGATCCAAACAACGAATCTCACAACGAAACTCGGCGTGAAGGTCACGGACAATGTCTATTCCTTCCCTCCGCCCGAAGTGATCGCCAAAAAGACCGACCGCTGGCTGAGGAAGGAACTTTCGTGCGGCTATCGCGCACCGTATCTGCTCGAATTGTGCCGGAACATTGCGGATAAAAAGATCGAGATCGAATCACTCCGGCATTCAGATTTGCCCACCGAAGATCTCTATTGGAAACTCCGTTCCATCAAAGGGATCGGTCATTACGCCGCCGGGAATCTTCTGAAACTGATCGGACGTTATGATCATCTCGGCATCGATTCGTGGGTCCGCAGCCGCTTCTCGCAGCTGCATAGGAAAGGACGCCCCGTCACGGATGACAGCATCATCGAACGGCATTACGACCGATACGGCAAATGGCGCGGACTCGTCTGCGTTATGGAAGTGACATCGGACTGGCACTAATGATACTTAACATAGAAACATTTTCTTAGAACCATATAAAAATAAATCGATCTCGCCAAGACGCAAAGGCGCTAAGATTTTTTATATATCATTTATTCTTTGCGTCTTAGCGACTTTGCGAGAGAACAATTCAGCGACATTTCTATTGCCTTGGATGACTATTCTCTCCCTCCCTCTTTGCAATTTCCCTCCCGTTTTTTGATATTACATCATTCTCTTAGTCAGGATCCTCATGAACGTCGCAATCGTCGCTTCAGAATGTGCACCGTACGCAAAGACCGGCGGACTCGCCGATGTTGTCGGCGCGCTTCCCAAATATCTCTCCGCGCTCGGTGTGGATGTAAAAGTGTTCATTCCGAAATATGATTCCATCGATGAGAAGAAGTTCGGACTCCGCTACCTTGATTCCATCGGAGAGATGAAGGTCCGCGTCGGTGGTTTCCCGCGTTCCGTGTATGTGCATGAAGCGGTCCTGCCGAATTCCGATGTGAAGGTCTACTTCATTGACTGCCGCGAGTATTATTACCGCGGGAAGATCTACACGGAGAATTGGGACGAGGACGAACGGTTCATCCTGCTCAACAAAGCAGTGATCGAATTGTGTCAGAAACTCCAATGGACACCCGATGTATTCCACTGCAACGACTGGCAGACAGGATTGATACCGGTGTTCGTGAAGGACAGTTACAGCTGGGACAGGATGTTCGATCATTCGGCATTCCTCTATTCCATCCACAACATCGGTTATCAGGGGCGGTTCTCATTCGATACGCTCGCAAAAGCGGAACTTGCACAGAGTTACGGCTACGGCGGCGCACTCGATTTTCAGAATTCATTCTGCATGATGAAAGGCGGGATCCTTTTCTCTGAAGTGATCAACACCGTCAGCGAAACGTATGCACAGGAAGTGCTTACGCCGCAGTACGGCTCCGGCATGGAGGAATTCCTCCGTTTCCGGCAGAGTGATTTCGTCGGCATATTGAACGGTATCGACACCGAGGATTGGAATCCGTCACTCGATAAACATATCCCCCTCCATTTTAGCGCGGACGATCTCACCAACAAGAAAAAGAACAAACAATTCCTGCTCGAACGGACGTCGCTGCAGTTCGACGAGAAGGTCCCGGTCATCGGCATCATCTCGCGGCTTGTCGCGCAGAAAGGATTCGACCTGATCGCCGATGCCATCAACGATCTGATGCGGATGGATGCTCAATGGGTCATTCTCGGCAGCGGCGAAGAGCGCTTCGAGCAGTTGTTCACTTCCATGAGCCGTGTGCTGCCGAAGAAGTGCTGGACCTATCTCGGCTTCAACAACGAACTGGCGCATCTGATCGAAGCGGGGGCGGATATGTTCCTGATGCCGTCGCACTACGAGCCGTGCGGACTCAATCAGATGTATTCGCTGCAGTACGGCACCGTTCCGATCGTCCGGAAGACGGGCGGTCTCGCCGATACCGTCCATGACTGGCACGAAGCGCAGTATCTCGGCACGGGAAACGGGAACGGATTCTCATTCTATGATGCCACCGGAAATGCGCTTGCATCAACGGTGAAACGCGCGATCGATTCGTTCAACATCCCCGATGAATGGAAAGCCATCCAGCGGAACGGGATGACCATGGACCTCTCATGGGAGCATTCCGCGAAACAATACGTGAAACTGTACGAACGGGCAGTCGCCCAGCGCAGGAAATAAAACTACACGGTAAGTACAAAACAGTGTCATGCCAGCGTACGCTGGCATCCAGAGTCTGGATTCCGGCTTTCGCCGGAATGGCAACAACAAACTTATAGAATGATCAAAAAAATTTCATATGGCACTTCTGGGATAAAACTTCCCGTCCTCGGTTTCGGCGCCGGACTCATCGGCAGTCCGTCGATGGATGAGAATTATGCCGGCTATTTCGTGAACCAGATCGTCGATCTCGGTATCACGTTCATCGATACTGCGCGTGGGTACGGACTCTCAGAGGAACGGATCGGTCGTCATCTGTCATGGAGACGGAATGATTTCATTCTCTCGACAAAAGTGGGATATAGCATTCCGGGATATCAGGATTGGACGTATGACTGCATAGTCGCCGGTGTGCATCATGCACTGCAGCAGATGCGGACCGATCATATCGATATTGTCCATCTTCACTCCTGTCCGAAAGAGACGCTTGAACGGGGCGAAGTGACCGATGCACTGTTGAGAATGGTGAGCGAAGGTAAGATACGTGTTGCCGCATACTCCGGCGAGAATGATGCGCTGAGGTTCGCTCTGGATTCAAAAAAATTCGGCGGTCTGATGAGTTCCATCAATATCTTCGATCAGCGTTCCATCGATTCCGTTGTTGCTCCGGCATCATCGCATGGACTCGGCTACATCGCCAAACGTCCCATCGGGAATGCGCCATGGCTTCACGCGTCCCAGCCCTTCGGCAATTATTGTGAAGAATATTGGAAACGGATGAAAGCGATGCAGCTGGAATTCGGCGATGAATGGCTCGATACCTCTCTTCGATTCACTGCATTCCTGCCCGGGGTCTCCTGCTCCATTGTCGGCACGACAAATCTTGACCACATCAAAAAGAATATCAAAATTATAGGGAACGGTCCGCTGTCAGCGGAGAAGGTATTACGGATCCGCAAAGCGTTTGCGGAACACGATAACAATTGGGACGGACAGGTATAACATGGGAACACTGGCAAATCTTCTTGAGAACAACCGTCACTGGGCATCGGAAAAGATCTCTCAGCGGAGTGATTTTTTCAAACGCCTGGAAAATATCCAATCCCCGAAATATCTTTGGATCGGTTGCTCGGACAGCCGAGTCCCCGCGAATGAGATCGTCGCACTCGATCCGGGAGAAATGTTCGTTCACAGGAATGTCGGGAATGTGGTCGTCCACACGGACCTGAACTGCCTCTCTGTCATTCAATACGCGGTGGAAGTGCTCCATGTTGAACATATCATGGTCGTTGGACATTACGGTTGCGGAGGCGTCCGCGCAGCGCTGCAGAACAACCGGTACGGACTGATCGACAACTGGCTCCGTCACATCCAGGATGTGAACCAGAAATACCGTTCCATCATCGAAACGGCCGGTGATATCGACAAACAGGTGGACCGGCTCTGCGAACTGAATGTGATCGAACAGACGCTGAATGTCGCTGAGACCACCATCATTCAGGACGCGTGGGCAAAAGGACAGCCTCTGCAGGTTCACGGCTGGGTGTACGGACTGAAGGACGGCATCATCCGCGACCTGAAGATCACGATGGATTCCGCAGATGATATGACGGGGATCTATACACGCGCGGTTTCGGGAGTGAAGATCTGATCGGGTGGATTTATTACAATTGTGTCTTGCCGGAACGTTCGCTCCTTTCGTAGCTTGCATGGACAACAACGGAGGTTCAATGCGAACGATATTCTGCCTGATGCTCATCATTTCCCTTCCTCTGTTCTCTCAACAGCCGAAAGCAGATCCTGCCTTATTCGATTTCTGGATCGGCGAATGGGATCTTACCTGGAAGGACCCGAATGGTTCCATCGGGACCGGAACGAATATCGTCACCAGGATCCTCGATGGAAAAGTGATCCAGGAGAATTTCACTGGATTGACCGGACAGAACAAAGGATATAAAGGACAAAGTGTTTCCGTATTGGATGGACCGTCGGGAGAATGGAAACAAACGTGGGTGGACAATCAAAACGCGTTCCTGCCGTTCACCGGGGGAGCCGACGGAGCAAACCGATACTTTCTGAATGAGTTCACAAAGAACGGCGTGCATACGATGGGAAAGATGGTCTTCCGGAACATCACCCGCGATGCATTCGTGTGGGATTGGATGAAATCCACCGATGCCGGAACAACATGGAAGACCGAATGGAGCATCAACTACAAACGAAAACAATGAACACGACCCAACAACTCTCCGAATACGAATTCGCATCACGCCTCACACCGGAAACGGTACGAACATTCCAGATCATCCACACCGCGTTGATGGCGGGCGCAACGATGTTCCTTCTCGTCATCCTGATGCTGCACTTCCAGACACATCCTTCTGGATCGACGGATATCGGAACGGTCAACCTGCTCAGCATTGTTCACGCGCTCTTTGCTCTGTCCGCATTCGGCGCCTCGCGGATCATCTTTGGACGCCTGTTCTCCGAACAGACCATTCTTAATTCACCGGATCCGTATGCTTCTGCACTCGGCATGATGCGGAGCGCGCTGCTCGTCCGCATGGCCGTGATGGAAGGTGCGGCGTTCTTTGGTCTGGCAGTCTGCATCATTGCGGTGACAGGAGGCATCACGCAGACCGAACCGATCTATTTTCTGAACACCGCTTCGTATGCGCTCTTCATACTTACCGGATCGATGACCTTCCCCACGAAAGATTCACTCACTGAGTTGTTCCGCACGCAGATCTTAAAACAATAAACTGTAGGACACCCTGGCAGGGTGTCCTACAATATTTTACCAAGATGTGGAAACCATAATTTCTTGGAGCCATGAACATCGAAAAGATCAATATCGCAGAGAAGTTCTCCCTCATCTCCGAGCACTGGCGGCCGAAGGTCGTTGAAGAATTGAACGGTCAGGAAGTGAAACTGGTCAAGTTCAAAGGAGAATTCCCGTGGCATCATCACGACCGCGAGGATGAACTCTTCCTCTGCATCAGAGGAACAATGAGCGTCGAATTCCGCGACCGCCGGATCGATCTGCTTCCGGGAGAATTCGTGATCGTCCCGCACATGGCCGAACACCGCACACTCGCCGAAGAAGAAGCAGAAGTGCTCCTCTTTGAACCGGCGCAGACCAAAAATACCGGCAATATTACCGATACATTCTATACCGCCCCGAACGGAATAAAACTCTGATCCTGATCGCTTAAAGGACCGTACCATTTTGCCGTTCCCGTTTTCCTTCTTATATTGTTCTTCATTTTATCAGAGGGAACAATGCATCGAGAGATCCACCAGTGGCACAGTCCGAGTCTGAACAAGAATATGGAGATCGCCGTCTACGGACATTACGGTCCCGCGCTCCTCATGTTCCCCACCGCCGCGGCGGATTATCTTGAGTATGAACGCTTCCAATTGATCGACGCGATCGCCCCCTTCATCAACGAAGGAAAATTGAAGGCGTTCTCCATCAACAGCATCAACAACGAGAGTTGGATGAACAGGTCGATGGAAGGGCATCACAAAGCGATCCGTCATCAGCAGTACAATGATTACGTGGTCAACGAGGTTGTACCGTTCATTCATAACCACAGCAAAGGATTGACGCCGATCGTCACAACCGGCGCTTCACTCGGCGCACTGCATGCATTGAACATCTACTTCCGCCGCCCCGATATCTTCACCGGCACTATCGCCATGAGCGGGGATTACAATCTGCAGTCCTACACCAAAGGATATTACGACGACAACGTGTTCTTCAACTCGCCGGAACAGTATCTTCCCGGCATTACCGATCATTCATACCTGGAACAGATGAGAAGAGGAAGGATCATTATTGCGGCGGGACAAGGTAAGTTCGAGAGTCCGGATGCTTCACGGCGTCTATCGGGGATCCTTCACGCGAAATCGATACCGCACTGGCTCGATCTCTGGGGATATGATATGCCGCACGACTGGCCGACGTGGAGGTCTATGTTGCCCTATTTCTTAAGTAAAATGTGAAGAACTAAGAATTATAAATTACAAGATTACAGGATTGAAAGATTGCAAGAAAGAAGCATTTCAATCTTGTAATTTTGTAATCCATCGACATCTTGCAATCATATTTCATCATTCAATTAAACAATTTTGTAATCTTGCAATTTGATGGAGTTTTCAATCTCTAACAATTTTGCAATTATATAGTTTTTAGATCTATCAACCCCTCGGTTACCATCACCGCATTCCCGCCGACACGGACCGCTGTGATCGCTACGTCCTTTTTATCCGCTTCAATATAGAGCAGACTCGGTCGACCCATTTCGAATCCCTGTTCGATATTCCATTTCAACGTTCCGTTCTTTCGTTCATCCTTTGATGCAAGATATCCGGCAAACGAGGCTGCAGCACTTCCCGTTGCTGGATCTTCGGTGATGCCGATGAGCGGTGCGAACATCCGTGCGCGGAAATGGAAATCCTCCCGCTCCGGCTCATCCGTAAAGACGAAGACCTCTTTCAATTTCAACCGCTCCATCACAGGAAGATTGATCCTGATCCGCCCGATCGTCTCCCGGTCCTTCACCGGAATATTCAGGAACGGAAAGCCGACCGAGACATAACGGATGGGATATTTTCCATCGGCGATCTCCTCCCGTTTCAGCGTAAGCATTTCAGCAAGGATCTCCGCGGATGGAACGGCATCGTTGAATTCAGGAAGTTTCGCCGCTGTCAGCTGAGCGAACACCGGCACTCCGTTCTTCGATCGGATCGTCACCGGAACCGGACCGACAAGTTCTTCAAGGACGATCTTCGTTTCATCTCCGGTCAGCGGTATCGAGCCGATCATGCCGAGCGTGACCGCTGTTCCGATGGTCGGATGTCCTGCGAACGGAAGTTCTCCCCCGGGAGTGAATATCCGCACCCGTTTCGTGTGCGACGGATCCTTCGGCGGATAGACGAATGTCGTCTCTGAAAAATTGAACTCGCGCGTGATCGGTTCCAGCATTGTTTCGGGGATATCCGACGCATCCGGAAAGACCGCAAGCTGATTCCCGCCGAACTGCCGGTCGGTAAAGACATCACATGTATAAAATTTTGCTTTCATGATTCACTTTCACATTTGTTCTCATTGAAACCGTAGATCGGATTGGCAATCTGACCTACACAAAACTATTTATTCCTGCGGTTTCATTTCCCACAGAGAGTTGATGATCTTCCATTCGCCGTTCCATCTTCCGAGATGCAGATACTCGAACCAATCGGCCATTTCCAATTTCACGCTGACGGTATTCGTGTACATGCTCAGGATCGTGACATTCTTCAGCCGGCGTTCAGCAGGGATCCGTTTGCCGATTCCTTTCAGCGTCCCGTCCATCAGCTGAGCGGCATTCAATTCCTGCAGCACATTCTGATTATTCTTGAACTCCCGGCTCCATCCTACGATCCGTTTCGTCATCCTTGGATGGATCGCTTTGTTCATTTTCAGCGTATCACCTTCATACCAGCCGTCCGCATAGTTCGTCACGGCAAGCCGTATATCTGATGTATCTTTTGCGCTTTGGGAATACCCTGTCAGCGACAACAGAACTGTCAACAACAGTAATAATTTCATCACAACTCCATCATAAGAGAGATACATTTACGTTCGAATGTTAGACGATTGGATCAGGAATTTTGTTCACGCCGATCATCGGAAGAGCGGTGCATTCGAACCCTTCGTCACTTTCGCCGCAAGTTTTGTACTGTACAATTCAAAGATACCCACTGCTGTGAAATAGAGGAATCCCGCTGCCATCAACGATTGTGGTGTATCGAACCACAGTCCCGACGCCGAGCCGGTCAATCCTTTCACATATTCTGGGGTCCATCCGAATGCGGGAAGCGGCACCAGCGAAGTGAAGAAGATCGCGATCAGATAACAGAATACTCCCCATCCCCAATTGAACATCAGCACAACCTGCTGGCTCCCACCCTCCGATTCGCCGAAGAGGACGGAGAATATCCTGTTGAGGATCATCAGCCAGAATGCGTACATCGGCCAGAGCTCCCCGTTATTCACGGTGAAGGCCCAGATGAACATGGAATAGAAGATGCCGAGTCCAACCACGCGGAGGATCTTCGTGATCTTGGATGTCCCCATAATGATGGCGAACGCCATGAAGGCGGCGGAATGGATGGTAATGAATTCCAGCAGCATGATCGTGACAAAGTACTTCTGCATGTTGCTGCCGAGCGCCGTCGGTTCGATCCACGTGGCGAGGAATGCCAGTCCCATCACAAGATCCGGTGTGGCGTTCATTCCGGTTTTGACCATCGCACCCCATGTAAGTTCTTTCATGACGACACCTTGAATACAAAATTCTTATTCTTCAGTTCAAAATATCCGACCGACGTAAAATAGAGGAATCCCCACGCCATCATCTTGTGCGGCTCATTCACGAAATCCCCGCTCATATTCAGATGCGAAAGATTGTCCGACGAGACACCGAGCTCCGGCAGCGGAAGGAGGATCGCAACGAAGACGGAGACGAGATAACACACCACATTCAATGCCCACATATTCTTTGCATACTCGCTCTCTTTCCCTTCTTCTGCCTGTCCCGTCAGGACGCTCATCATTCTGTTGAACATCAATCCGCCGAATGCGATCAGCGGCCACCACGAACGGAATCCCAGCGAGAATCCCAGAATGAAGAGAAGATAGAACAGCGACAGTCCGAGGAGATATTTGATCTTTTTCCCTTTCGGTTCGTTCCCGTAGATGATCCCGCTCATGAATCCCGCCGAGTGGATGATGATGAACTCAACGAGCATCACTTGAAAAAGATACGGCACCATATCATCACCGAGAGCGGAGGGCTCGATCCACGTAACAAGGAATGCCAGTCCCATCAAAAGATCGGGAACAGAAGAGATCACATTGGGATATGGAAGGCGAAAATTCATTCGGTATCAGTACGATGATACACTGATAGTAAAAAAAGAAAATCCAAATAACAAACGGTCTCTCACGATCAAATGCTCTTGATTAGTGCACACAGATGACGTGGAAAGAACGGATAAGTGCGGATAAGAATGAGGAGGGTTATGGATGCTTGATCCTTGATGCTGGATACTGGATTTTTTGATACTT
>CALROS020000002.1:0-17965 GCA_943369855.1 Chitinophaga pinensis
GGAGATGCCGGAAGCATTCCGTCCGCCGATTATCTCGGCACGGACAATGCAAAGTACCTGCACATGATCACGGTGATCGATTCTTTTGGAAGAATTATCGAAAATATCACGGATACAGTGACGGTCAACGTGTCGATCGAACAGAATAATATTGTGCAGGGGTTTGAACATTCTGTAAAAGTAGTTGCCCGTTCAACACCCTCTGTCCATAACGGGATGACGATTGGAGGCTACACCGTTACTCAGTGGTATGCTTCCAATAATGATACTGTGTATCAGATCGCATATATCACCAGCGGCGGATTGTTCCTTCCCAAATCATTACAGAGTTCATTTCAGACGTTGATTGCGGATATCTCTTTGCCGTATTCCGTCGGGAGGTATTTGCGGAACCAACAATTGACGACGGATTCCGTGAACGGTAATCAACAAAAACGTGCAGTATATGCTCTTCCGTTATATGCGGGGAAACAGTGGTATGGATATCCACCCTCATATGGGTTCATACAACTCAAGCGGGTCGAGAGTGAAGAAAATGTTTCAACAAATGCGGGGACATTCTCGTGTTACAAGATCAGAATATCAGTCAATACTGAGCAATTTCGTCCGGAAGAAGAATGGTATGACTATGTATCGAAAGAAGGGATCATCCTTCGAACGCTCAAACTGAAAACGATCATAACTACTGAAGCCAATCCGGACGGCATCGGCGAGGGAACATTTGTCGAACGACTTGAACTGATAAAACGAAATTAATCACCAATACACCATCACATATCTTTCATCTAATCAAAACTACTATGGCTCATATCAAATTCGGAACGGACGGCTGGCGAGGTGTTATTGCGGAAGATTTCACATTTGCCGGCGTTCAAAAGGTTGCGCTTGCAACGGGACGCTATTTCTCAAAACATAAGTATGCAAAGAACGGCGTTGTCATCGGGTATGATGCCCGATTCCTCTCGAAGGAATTCGCTCATTGTGCGGCTCAGGTGATCGCATCGTCCGGTGTAAAAGTTCTTTTGGCGGATAAGATCTCTGCGACACAGATGGTCTCACTTGGTGTGGTGAAGAAGAAAGCAGCGGGCGGAGTAGTGATCACAGCGAGCCATAATCCTGCTAAATACAACGGATTCAAGATCAAAGGGGATTTCGGCGGACCCGCGCATCCTGAAATGATCACTGAAGTAGAAAAGGAACTTGAACCGCTGCAGGATGTTGCCGTTCTGCCGGTGGAATTGAAACCGATCGACGAACTGATCAAGAGCAAACTGATCCAATACATCGACCTGACGAAGATCTATGTGGCGGACCTGCAGACGAAGATCGAATTCGATCTGATCAAATCCGTAAAATTGAAGATCATGCACGATGCGATGCATGGAGCCGGCATGGGGATCCCGGAATTGTTCCTGCCGAAGATGGGAACGATCCGCAGTGATTATAATCCTTCGTTCGGAACGACGAATCCCGAACCGCTGCCGCAGAACACGGAAGAGCTCAGCATGGAAGTGCGTGCCGGAAAATATCATTTCGGTTTCGCGACGGACGGAGATGCGGACCGTATCGGTGCCGTGGATGAAAAAGGAAATTTTGTCGATTCACATCGTATCTTCGCCATCCTTCTGAAGTATCTGATGGAGCGGAAACATTACCGCGGTGCTGTGGCAAAGTCCCTGTCGGTGACCGATCTGATCGTGAAGATGTGCGATCATTATAATGTCCGTCTCTATGAGACACCCGTCGGTTTCAAATATCTCTGCCGACTGATGACGGAAAAGGATATCATCATTGCCGGCGAGGAGAGCGGCGGTATTGCGGTGAAAGGACATCTGCCGGAGCGTGACGGAATCTTCATCGGATTCCTGCTCGCGGAAGTGATGGCGGTCCGCCGCATGAAACTGAGCGCCTTGGTGAAAGAATTGTTCGACGAGTTCGGCGAGCATCATTTCGGAAGGATCGATGCGCACCTGACGAATGTGCAGAAAGAAAAAGTGATGAAGTTCTATCAGAGCAAACCGAAGAAGGTCGGTCCGTTCGAAGTGACCAAGTATGATATGACGGACGGTGTCAAGCTGGTGACGAAGGATGGATGGATCCTCGTCCGGGCCTCGGGAACGGAGCCGATCATCCGGTTCTATGCGGAATCGAGCTCACCGAAGAAAGTACAGCAGATGCTCAAAATTGCGACATCGGTAAAGTGATCATGATCGGCAGGCCAACCACCTGCCGATTTTTATTTTAAACATTTCCACCGTCAATCAATTAATCAATCAGAGGTATCCCATGACGATCGAGCGGATAGAACTTCGACACGTAAAGCTGGAATTGATCGCACCATTTGAAACATCCATGGGGATCGAAACGCATGAAGAGCATATCATCGTCCGTGTGGATTCGGAAGGACTCACCGGCTGGGGAGAATCCGTCGCCGAGGGGACGCCGTTCTATTCTTCCGAGACAGTAGTGACCGCGTGGCATGTGCTGAAGGACTTTTTCATTCCCGACATTCTGGGGAAGGATCTTCAATCCGTTGATGAAGCAATCGAATTGTGGGAGAGAGTGCGCGGTCACCGCATGGCCAAGGCCGGATTGGAATCGGCGTTGTGGGATCTCTTTGCGAAATCAAAGAATATCTCGTTGTCGACTGCGCTTGGCGGTACGCGGAAGCGGATCAACGTCGGCGTCAGCATCGGTCTTCAATCATCCCCCGAAGTTCTGCTGCATAAAGTGGAAGGATATCTGAAGGAAGGATATCAGCGCATCAAGATCAAGATCGCTCCCGGCCGCGACGTGAAGCTGGTAAAAGCGATCCGGGCATCATTCCCAAACATCCTGTTACAAGTCGATGCAAATTCTGCCTATGAACTTTCCGACATCGATACATTCCGTGCGATGGAGGACGACCGGTTGTCCCTAATCGAACAGCCGCTGGGATATGACGACATCTATGAGCATTCCAAACTGCAGCGTGAATTGAGGACGCCGATCTGTCTCGATGAGAGCATCCATTCACTGGCAGACACGAAAGCAGCGATCGAACTGGACAGCTGCCGCATCATCAATATCAAACCGGGCCGAGTCGGAGGATTCACCGAATCGATCAAGATCCATGATTACTGCCGCTCCAAAAATATCCCGGTCTGGCACGGCGGCATGCTCGAGTCCGGCATCGGCAGGGCGGGCAACGTGGCGCTCGCCTCACTTGATAATTTCATCCTGCCGGGGGACATCTCCGCCAGCAGCCGGTATTACACGCAAGATATCGTTGATCCGCCGTTCGTAGTTGCTTCGGACGGTACAATGGAGGTGCCGACTCTCCCCGGAATTGGCGTTGAAGTGAATATAAAGCATTTGGAAGGCGTGACAGTCCGAACAGAGCTGTTCACAGCAGGCCTATAATGCCAATGTTTTTTTAAAATAATCAGTGAAACTTATGTCTCCAGTTTATTATGTTGAATAACAATCCTAAACCGCCAACACACAAGAAATTCTGATGAGAGAACGGTTCTCTTTCATATTATTGATCGCAGTCATCTTATCCCAGAATGTTCATTCGCAATTTGAACATTTCTATGAAAGCTGGCGCTGGTCCCATTTTACCACATCGTCCGGTTTGCCGTCTGATGTGGTGGAAAATATAATAGAAACAGAGAGTGGTGTTCCGTGGGTATCTACCGCAAAAGGATTGGCGTGGTATGATGGGTATCGTTGGAATTCCATTCCGGTGGACAGCTCAAAACCCAATCAAAGAGCCAGGTTAATTTCCAAATATTATAATGACAAAATATTTGTAATTCTTGACGGATCCTTATATCAAGGAAACTCACAAGGGTTTAAAAAATGTTTATTCACAAACCATATAGAATATGGAAATATTAGTACGGTTGCAGCTTTAGATTCAACAACATACATGTGTGTTTATGAGACTAACTCGTCTGCTTATGTACTTCAGGTTAAAAATGGATATGCAGTGAAGATACAGTCCCCTCCACCAGGCCGACTGTATCAAACAAACAATTCTATTTGGTTTTCATCGGGCTCAGATGTAGGATTGTATAGATTTCAAAAGAATCAATGGATTAAATTGTTTAAACCAATTGGAGATGCAATTGCACTTCGAAGTATCGTTGAAAATGACCGCGGAGAAGGAATTATTTCTATTGATGCTCCAAAGAATAAGATAGGTGTGTGGGAATTTCAGGATAAATCAAATATTAAATATTCTTCGTCAGAAAGAAATCAGCCCATTCGAACCGCCAATATATCAAATAATGGTGAAGCAATTATTGTGTATGAATCGGGTGAGATTCATATTCGCGAGAACTATATTTGGAGTCATCTTGAACCGATTCCCCGTCAAATGATCAATATACTTTCCATTTATTATAGGCCTAATAATGATGTATGGTTAGCATCTGAAAAAGGACTTTATCTTTTCAAACAAGGTCAGAGTGAATGGGAAAAAAATCAATATGCCTTTTCTGACATAAAAAATGTAGTTATGGAGGTATTTCAATCCACTGATGGATCAATATGGATTGGGAATATGGATGGATTAGAAATACATAAAAGAAATGGTCAAAAAGAATTTCTTTCCTCAATTGGAGGATTACCGCTAGGTTTAGTTACGGGCATTAACCAAGATAATGAAGGACATATCTGGATATGTGCCGGAGGAGGGGCAAAGGGATTTTTTAAGTGGGACGGGAAAAAATGGTCACATTATTTTGCCGAAACAATTAATTATCACAAGATCCGAAAAGATCAAAAAGGAAATTTATGGTTTCTTGGTTTGGGTGTGAAGAGTTCTGATCCCGGGGGGTATTATTTAAAGGATTCCCATTTCTATCGGATTGATTCAATGTTTTCACTTCCAAGTAATAGAATTTATTCTTTTGCTGAAAGCGAAAAAGGCACAATTTGGATTGGAACGTCAGAAGGGTTAGTTCGAAAGAAAAATGATGCTTTTACATATTGGGGGCATGAATCATTCGGGAAAAATGCCAAAATATTTACCTTGGCCGTTGATGGTTTCGATAATATTTGGTTTTCAACATTTTCTTCATTTTTAGGGACTCTGACGCAAAATGATTCGGTGGAATGGAAGTGGAAAAAAGAGGAGCAATATGAATACAATGAAAAAATATGGGATTTATCTTTTGATGATTCAGGAGTATTATGGTTAGCCTCTACTAAAGGTTTATATAGATATGCTAATAAAACATGGGCCAATTATGGAAACAAAACAGGCGCCAATATTAAAGAGTTGAGAGT
Organism: Chitinophaga pinensis; assembly: GCA_943369855.1. Lineage (GTDB taxonomy): Bacteria > Bacteroidota > Ignavibacteria > UBA10030 > UBA8401 > UBA8401. The sequence goes on from CALROS020000002.1 coordinate 5,278, forward strand.
TGTCCTTCCGGCTAAAGATAGAATATTTGTTGGCGGTCATGGTTTTGGTGTGCGTTCGATAAAGAGACAAAAGGAAGTTTTTCCCTTGAGGACTATTCTTTTTAAACCAATAGTCGAAAACAATGAAGTTTATTGCACATGGTATCCTGCTTCATTTTGGGGTGATATTCCATCCGATGAAATCGAAACCCGGTATAGAATTAATAATGAAGAGTGGTCGACGTGGTCATTGCAAAACAGTGTCACTCTTAAGAATTTGAAAAGCGGCAATTACAAATTATCGGTTCAAGCAAAAAATTCTTACGGAAATATTTATGATGCAGCGCAGACGGAAATATTTGAAATAGAGCCCATTATCTTTTTCCGCCCAATATTTTTAGGCCCAATTCTTCTACTTCTTTTAATTATTATTGGTTTGATCATCCGAGCATATTTTATCAACAAACAACATTTAATAAACCTGGAAAGTCAGCGCATCCGCATCTCCAATGACCTTCATGATGATGTCGGCAGTAACCTTGGGAGTATCTCACTGATGAGCCAGCGAATAGGCAGGGATAGAGCGCTGGCTGAACACCTTAAAGAGGACATTGGTCTGATCAGCGATACCGCCATCCAGACCGCCGAGGAACTTCGTGATATTGTTTGGTACATCAATCCGAAACATGATACTATCCTGAGTATGAATAACCGTCTCCGTGAGATTGCCATGCGCCAGTTTCGCGGAATGGACCTTACGTTCCAGATGAATGATATAGTGAAAAGTGATATTCGATTGATCGGCATACGCAGGACCATGCTGCTGATGTATAAAGAGATCCTGCATAATATCATTAAGCATTCAAAGGCAACCAAGGTGATGATCACCATCAATCACCAGCCCGACTCGTTTACTCTCTCCGTTTACGATAATGGAGTTGGATTCGATCACACGGAGGAGTATTCGGGGAATGGATTGAAAAGCCTTCAGCTGCGTGCCGATGAGGCGAAGGCGCGGTTATCGATCGTGTCGGCAAAAGGTTCGGGCACAACGGTCACGGTAGTGTTCAGCAATTTTACGGCAATATAGAAAAATCACGATCACAAATAGTATTCATGAACCGAAACGGGGAAAACGGTGAAACATCAAACAAAAAAAATATCGGTGTGGGTGGTTGAAGACAACAATCTTTTCAGGAAGAATATCGTTGCGCTCATTAAGGACCAAAAAGATATGGTCTGTACGGGAGAATATGCTTCCTGTGAAGCTGCGGTAAAGAGCATCAAGACAAACGATGTTCCGGATGTCATCCTGCATGATATCGGCTTTGTCGGAATGAACGGGATCAGCTGTGTGGAGAAGATCAAAAATGATCATCCCGATGTTCAGATCATCATGGTGACGGTGTATAATGACGGAGAGCATATCTTTGATGCTCTATGCGCAGGAGCGACCGGATATTTGCTGAAGTCCTCGTCAGAAGCGGTGATCATCAATGCCGTGCACGATGTTATGGCCGGCGGGTCACCGATGAATTCCAGTATTGCACGGAAAGTGGTCGAGGTCTTCGCAAAATCAAAAAAAGTGTCGAAAGAGTACAGCCTTACCGACAAGGAAAAGGATATTCTCAGTTTTGTCATCGAAGGATTCAGCAACAATATGATCGCTGAGAAACTGCATTTGAGCGTGCATACCATCGATGCCCATCTGCGGAAGATCTACGAAAAACTGCATGTTCACAGCAGGGCAAGCGCCGCTGCGAAAGCGCTGAAAGAACGCTTGGTCTAAAACACAGAACCCGGATGAAATCCGGGTTCTGTGTTTTAGATGACGATAGTGCTGTTTAATATCATTTGGACTTGCTGTATTGTGTTGCCGCTTTGACAAAGTCCCTGAACAACGGATGGGGATTCAGTGCTCTGGACTTCAGTTCGGGATGGAATTGTCCTCCCACAAACCACGGATGATCCTTCAATTCCGCGATCTCGACCAAATTATTATCCGGTGATGTTCCGCTGAAGACCATCCCGTGCTCTGCCAAGGTCTTCCGGAATTTGTTGTTCACCTCATACCGGTGCCGGTGCCGTTCGTAGATGAGTTCCTTCTTGTATGCCGCATAAGCTTTCGTTCCTTTCTGAAGCACACAGGGGTATGCGCCGAGACGCATCGTGCCTCCCATGTTCTTGATGGACCTCTGGTCCGCCATCATGTCGATGACGTTATATTTTGTCTTTTTGAATTCCGTGCTGTTCGCCCCCGTCATACCGCAGACGTTGCGCGCAAATTCAATGATCGCGCACTGCATACCGAGACAGATACCGAAGAACGGAATCTTGTTCTCACGGACATACTGGATCGCTTTGATCTTTCCTTCGATGCCGCGGATACCGAATCCGGGAGCCACCAGAAGACCGTGCACATCGGAAAGGATCTCTTTCACATTATGTCCGTCCAGTTCCTCTGCACGGATCCATTTCAGGTCGACCGCAACATCATTCTCCGCTCCGGCATGAATGAATGATTCGGAGATACTCTTATACGCATCCTTCAGCTCAGTGTATTTTCCCACAAATCCGATGGTGATCCTGTCTGCCGGCTCCTTCACACGGTGGACGAATCGCGTCCATTTGCGCAGATCAGGCTTGTTCGCTTTGAGGTTCAGCTTTTCCAGGACGATCTTATCGAGGCCTTCTTTCTCGAAATGGAGCGGCAATTCATAGATCGTTTCAACATCCCGTCCTTCGATGACCGCATCGGTCTCGACGTTACAGAACAGTCCGATCTTTTCCCGGACTTCGCGCGATAACCGTTTTTCCGTACGGCAGATGAGGATATCCGGCTGCATACCGATCTCCAGCAGCGTCTTCACGCTGTGCTGTGTCGGTTTTGTTTTGATCTCGCCGGCGGATTTGATGTATGGGATCAGTGTAACATGGATGCTCAGCGCATTCCGTTTGCCGATGGAGAGGGTGAACTGACGGATGGCTTCTAAAAACGGGAGCGATTCGATATCACCGACCGTACCGCCGACCTCGGTGATGATCACGTCATATTTTCCGGTGCCGCCGAGCTGGCCCATCCGCTTTTTGATCTCGTCGGTGATATGCGGGATCACCTGGACCGTTGCTCCCAGATAATCTCCGCGCCGCTCTTTGCTGATCACCTCATAGTAGATCTGTCCGGTGGTGGCATTGTTCATTTTAGATGTATTCACATCTAAAAAACGTTCATAATGGCCGAGATCAAGATCGGTTTCGGCACCATCGTCCGTTACATACACTTCGCCGTGCTGATAGGGGGACATCGTTCCCGGGTCCACATTCAGATATGGGTCCATTTTCTGGATGGTCACCCGCAGACCGCGGGATTTCAGGAGGAGTCCGAGTGAGGCTGCCGCGATCCCTTTTCCAAGTGATGAAACGACGCCGCCGGTGACGAAGATATATTTTACATGCTGATGTGCCATAAGAGCCAATGATTAAATGAGAAAAAATAAAACAATATTCTGCGCAAAGAATTTAGGATCTGATCTCGTCCAGCTCGTCCCACATCCGCACGGTATTGGTATCCTTGGTAAAGAACATTCCAAAGGCAAATGTGAACAACGCTATGGAGATCGGGTAGATCAGTCCTGCAAAGTTATTTCCTGTCTGTGCCACCATATATACTCCTATCAACGGCACAAGTCCGCCGAAAACTCCGTTACCGATGTGATACGGCAGGGACATGGATGTGTATCGGATCTTCGTCGGGAATAATTCCACAAGATATGCGGCGATCGGTCCGTACACCATTGTCACGAAAATCACCTGAATGAAGACCAGTCCGCTCAGCATGACGGCGTTCGGGTTGTTCGGATCAGCAGCAAAGAACTGCATTGCCATATAGATCGGATAATAACTCACCGCTGCGATCAGGCAGCCCGCCATGATGATCTTCTTCCGGCCGATCCTGTCGGAGAGTGCGCCGAAGACGATGAAGAACGGTGTTGCCAGCAGCAATGCCACGGCAACAATGAAATTCGCCGTCATAAAATGGATCTTGAGGACGGTCTGAAGATAATAGAGAGCGTAGAATTGTCCGGTATACCACACGACTCCCTGTCCGGCCGTGGCTCCGAACAATGCCTTTGCCATGATCTTCCAGTTCTCTTTGGAACTGAATGTATCCTTCAGCGGATTCTTCGAGGTCTTACCGGCAGCCTTCATCTTTGTGAAGAGCGGGGATTCCTGCAGACGGATCCGGATGATATATGAAAAGACAACCAGTACAATTGAAAGGATAAAGGGAATTCGCCAGCCCCACTGTTTGAATGCTTCTTCACCGAGTGAAGAGCGGACGGCCAGGATCACTCCAAGCGAAACGAATAATCCGAGCGTTGCTGTTGTCTGAATGAAACTGGTGTAGAATCCGCGCTTGTCGTCGGGACAGTGTTCGGCGATGTATGTTGCAGCGCCGCCGTATTCACCGCCAAGCGCGAGTCCCTGCGTTAGACGGAGCAGTACAAGGATCGCGGGAGCAAAAATACCGATCGAATCATACGCAGGAAGAAATCCAATCGCAGTCGTTGCACCGCCCATCAACAGCAGAGTGACCAGGAACGCATATTTTCTTCCGACCACATCTCCGATGCGGCCGAAAAAGATGGCGCCGAATGGACGGACGGCAAATCCGGTTGCAAAGATCGCGAGCGTGGAGAGGAGTCCAGCCGTCGGATTCTCTTTCGGAAAGAATGAACTCGATATGATCGGAGCAAGACTTCCGAAGATGTAGAAATCGTACCATTCGATCATCGTTCCGGCGGACGAAGCGCCGATCACATTCCAGATCTTGTATTCTTTCAGGAAATCTGTATTTGCCATACGTGTCCCATATTAGAGAGAAATACTGAGCTTGAATGAAATTATTGTTTCTGAATGATCTGAATGACCTTTTGCAGATCCTCCGGAGTGTCGACCGGATGGGATTCATATTCCGTGATGACGCATTTGATCCTGTAGCCGTTCTCAAGGATTCTCAGCTGTTCCAACTTTTCAGCGTTCTCCAGCGGCGACGGTTTCAGCGTGGTGTAATGCTGTAAGAACTCCGCACGATACACATAGATGCCAAAGTGTTTGTAGAATACGGTTCCGTTATACCAATCCTCATCCTTCTTCGCATCGCGTACATGCGGAACGGGAGAGCGGCTGAAATACAACGCGTAATTATTTTTGTCGAGGACGGCTTTCACAACATTCGGATTAAAGATGTCCTGATGCGATGAGGTCCGTTTCACCGCTGTTGCAACGACCGAATTCGGATCATCGATGAGCGCACTGATGGTCTGATCGATCAGCAGCGGATCGATGAGCGGTTCATCGCCTTGGATATTGACGACGATATCCGCGTTGAGATTCTTGGCAACAAGAGCGATCCTGTCGCTGCCGCTCTGAATGTCCACCGGGGTCATCTGCACGTTCCCGCCGAATTCACGCACTGCAGATTCGATCCTCGCATCATCCGTTGCCACAACGACACTCGTAAGCAGTGCTGACTTCGCAGATTGTTCATAGACGCGCCGGACCATCGTCTTGCCGCAGATATCTACCAACGGCTTCGCGGGAAGGCGGGAGGAAGCATACCGGGACGGTATGATGCCGATGATATTCACGAGATCACTTTCGGTACTTTGAAGTGCTCTTCCGTTGCGGACGGTGCATTCATCAGCGCGGTCTCCGTCGGTGTGGAGGGCTTCACGACATCATCACGGAATACATTCTTCAGTTCGATCACCTGCGCAAGCGGTTCAACATTCGTCGTGTCGACCGAATTCAGCTGCTCCATATATTTCAGGATGTCGTTGAACTGATGAGTGAACTTTTCCTTCTCCGCATCGGAGAACTCAAGCTTAGACAATTTAGCGATATGTTCTACATCTTTGATGGTGACGGACATGGTTCAGTTCTCTTCTTTATAGTTCGTGGTGATGATCTCTTTCACGGTATTCATCAGCTGAATTTCCTGTTCACGGGTTGTAATATTCTTCGTCTCGATCGGTTCGCTGACAAGGATCTCGATCCGTGCCGGCCGGATATCGAACGAACCTTTCGGCAAGATCTTGAAACTTCCGTTGATGGTGATCGGTACGAGCGGCACGCCGGACTTTGCCGCCAATGAAAAAGCACCGCGTTTGAACGGAAGCAGTTTCCCGTCCCGTGTACGCGTTCCTTCGGCAAACAGCAGTACTTGTCCGCCGGAGCGGACGTCGTTCGCCGCGCGGTCCAGACTTTTCATCGCTTCGGTCCCTTTTCCCCGGTCGACCATGATGTGATGTCCCCACCGGAGTGCCCAGCCCCAGAACGGAACGTAGGACAATTCCTTCTTGAACATGATGCGGATATGCGGGAAGGTATTCATCATCACGGGAATATCGAACATGCTGGCATGGTTGCTCACGAGGATGTAGTTCCCGTACGGATCGACCTTTTCCAATCCTTTCACATCCATCGTAATGTTACAAATGAACAGTGAGAACCGGGTCCAGGTCCTGCCGCTCCAAAAATAGATCCTTCCCGAACGGTCGAACGGCAGCGAGATGATCGCCACGATGGAAAAGGGGACGCATGTGGAAGCGATGATCACAAGCCGCAGGACCGTAATGAACCATCTCATATTGACTGCTCCGCAGCGCGTATGCGCTTTTCAATTGAAGGATGACTGTAGAATAAGAATTCAACGATCGGGTGCGGTGTCCTGTCAGCAAGATTCATCTCAGCGAGTTTATTCATGGTGGAAATGAATGCCGGCAGATTCTTCGTCCGTTCCACCGCATATCGGTCCGCTTCGAATTCGTGTTTTCGGGAGAGGATATTCCCGAGCGGTGAAGTGAACAGAGAATAGATGCCGAGCCACAGTGTCAGCAGCGGGAGTGCAGCGAGTTGTGTGATGGATGTGAATCCGAACCACTGCACCGATGCCGAGTACGCTAGCGATGTCAGAAATAATCCGATAAAGATGCTCGCTGTTCCGACGGCGATCCCTATCCAGATGTGGCCGTGGGAATAGTGCCCCAGTTCATGGGCGAAGACCGTTTCGATCTCATCCTCGGAGAAATTCTCCATCAATGTATCGCCGAGCAGTATCCGTTTTGACTTTCCGATCCCCGTGAATGCGGCATTCGCTTTCTTGGTGGTCTTGCTCAGGTTGAACGAATAGATCCCTTCAACGATCATTGAAGTGGACTGCGTCAATGCGGTGATCTTTTGTTTCAGCGGAGAATCCTCCAGCGGTGTCAGTTTATAGAAGAGCGGAAGGATGACGATTGGCGCGATGCGCGAAAGGCCGATGGAGAAGATGAACAGCGTTGATGCAACTGGGAGCCACCAAAACGTATCGAATGTTAACAGGAAATAATAGACAACCACTGCCAGAGGTGTGATGATCGGGATGGATACCAGCAATCCTTTTGTTCCTTCCCAGAGCCATTGAAAGAATGTTTGGTTGGACATATTGTACCGGTGTTCGAGGATGAATCCGGAGAAGAAACTGAACGGCGATGAAACGATGCTGCTGACCGCCCCAAAGAGTGCTGAAAAGACCAGCAGTGCGATGTACGGATTGGGCGAAACGGAAAGTGCAAAGTATTCGAATGAGCGGCTGACGCCGGTAACGATGAGTGTGAGGGTGAACAGAAAAGAGACGGTGCCGCCGGTAAGAGAGACGATCAGTTTCGTCCTATTATAGCGTTTTACATTCACGCTGGGCACGGTTTCGTTCATATACAAAAAAGGAACGACGTTCCGACGGGTATCGGAGACATCTCAGCTTGTTTTTGGAAAATGAGTAAACCGACAGTGAAGAGAGCGGATTGGTTATCTGTGGTTTAATGAAAATACAAAAGGGGAAAGGAAAAAACAACTGATGTTTTTTCACTATTCCCCTCTGTTTTCAGGATGGCAGGGACGTGTTCCGATGATGGGAGGTCATTCTCCGGTGAGGAAGCGGACCTTGCCGCTGGCAAGGTCGTAGACGCCTCCGAGTACCAGCAATTCCCCTTTGACCATTGCATCGAACAGGATCGGACTCATGCTCATTGTCAGTCCGATCTGTCCGTGAACATTTTCCCTGATACATTCGCTCAGCAATTCCTTCTCCTCAGTTTTCTTCTCACGAACTTTTGCGACCGCCGGTGCGATCCGCCGGACGATCGAGGCGATGTTGGGCGGGACCGTTCCTCCCGCGATGGTCGCTTTTACCGCGCCGCATGATTCATGTCCGAGAATTACGAGTGTGTGTGCATGCAGATGTTCCACGGCATACTCAATGCTGCCGAGTGCGAGTGAATCCACAACATTGCCGGCGAGCCGGACAACGAAGAGCTGACCGATGGATTCATCAAAGATCATCTCGGGCGGCACACGGGAATCGCTGCAGGTGACCACGATGGCGAACGGTGTCTGTCCGTTCGCGGTCGCCGCGCGCTGTGCGGCAAGGTCCTTCCGTTTCAACGAACCGGAGACGAACCGTTTATTCCCTTCGGTGAGACGAAGAAGATTGGAGACGATACTTCGTTCTTCTTCAGTTTCAACGGTCTCTTTGTGATCATTCGATAGGACTCCATGTTTGTCGGAAACATAGATCGTCTCTTGTCTGGGTTTTTTATCCGCCCCGTCCCGTTTGGTCTCTTCATTCATTGTTTGAATGGACTTGGCGATCTGCGTTGAGATCCGCTGGTGGAGTTCGGACGGTTTGAGGGGCTGATGTTCCTGAGCCGCGCTACGGATAGTGAAAGAACAGATAATGACTAGAACAATTTGATACAGTTTCATAGGATTAGGCATAGTTGTCGTGAGAGTTCAGTGAACGCCATAGTGCATTGCAACACATGTGCCAAAGATTACGACGGTAAACGGTGTGTTTTTAGCGAGGTACACCGATCAGTTCAAGTCCGGTGTGAGGACTATTGTGCAGTTGAACGGGGAATAAAAGAAAAAATCCTGCAGGATAGTTTCCAGCAGGACTTTTCATTTTGCTTGATGAGCGGATTATTTTGTCTTTTTTATTTCTTTCGGTTCTTCAATCTTCTTTCCGAACTTTGCGCGGAGATCTTCCAGCGAGTACGAACGTTCTTTGAACGGTTCCGCATCGACCTTTTTCTTTGCGGGAGAAGCGATGCTCTGTTGTGAGCGCATGGAAAGAGCGATGCGTTTCAACTGCTCGTTCACTTCCATCACGCGCACCTTCACGATCTGACCGACCTTCACGACCGTCTTCGCATCTTCCACATATCTGTCCGCAAGCTGAGAGATATGAACGAGACCGTCCTGATGGACGCCGATGTCGACGAATGCACCGAAGTTGGCCACGTTGGTGACGACCCCTTCCAGTTCCATTCCCGGTTTCAGATCGGAGAGTTCTTTGATACCGTCTTTGAACGTTGCGTATTTGAATTCTGCGCGCGGATCTCGTCCCGGCTTCTTCAATTCCGAGATGATGTCGCGGAGCGTCGGTTCGCCGACAGTCTTGGTGACGTATTTTTTGATGTCGAGTTTGTCCAGCGCTGCCGGGTTCTTCATCACTTCATCGAAGGTCAGTTTCACATCCGTGAGGATCTTTTCGACGATGGGATAACTTTCGGGATGGACGCCGGAACTGTCCAGCGGATTCTTCGCATTGCGGATGCGGAGGAATCCTGCCGCCTGCTCGAACGCTTTCGGACCGAATTTCGGGACCTTCGTCAGCTCTTTTCGGCTTTTGAACGCCCCTTTCTCGTTGCGGTATTCTACGATGCTCTTTGCCAGCGGAGCATTGATGCCGGCAACGTAACTGAGCAGTTCTTTCGAAGCCATGTTCAGGTCCACACCCACGTAGTTCACGCAGCTCTGAACGGTCTCTTCCAGTTTCTTTTTGAGCAGTTTCTGGTCCACATCGTGCTGGTATTGGCCGACACCGATCGATTTCGGATCGATCTTCACCAGTTCGGCGAGCGGGTCCTGCAGACGGCGGCCGATGGAAATGGCGCCGCGGACGGTGATATCCAATTCCGGGAATTCATCGATCGCCACTTCACTGGCGGAATAGATGGATGCACCGGATTCGTTCACGACCACTTTCACCGGTTTTTTCTTGATCCCTTTGAGCGCTTCGGCGATGAACTCATCCGTTTCGCGGCTCGCCGTGCCGTTCCCGATGGCGATGAGTTCGATATTATATTTCTCGATCAGTTTTTGGACGATCTTCTTCGCGTTCTCCCGCTGCGCCTCACCGGAGGTGTGCGGGAAGACGGCGATGTATTCGGAGAATTTTCCGGTCTCATCCATCACGGCCACTTTGCATCCCGTGCGGAATCCGGGATCAACGCCGAGTGTCGGCTTCATGCCGGCGGGAGAGGAGAGGAGCATCTCGCGGATGTTCGCTTCGAAGGTCTTGATGGACTCGAGATCGGCGATCTCTTTCTTATTGAGACGCACTTCGCTGATGATGGTGGTCTTCATCAGTCGGTCGAATGCATCCTTCAGCATGTTGGAATAGAACAGTCGGACCGCTTCGATCTGTGACTTCGATTCCTGTTTCTCCAGAAAATTGTGCACGTATTCTTCGCTGTAGAGAACGGAGAATGATACGATGCCTTCGGCCTCGCCGCGCCGCATGGCGAGCATGTTATGCGGCTGGATATCCTTCACTTTGAATTTATAATCGCGGTACATTTCGAATTTCGTTGTGCCGACAGGGAATTTCTTCTCGTCGATGGTGGAGACGAACGTTCCTTCGGTGAGCATCATCTCGCGGATGTGCTGGCGGTATTCCGCTTTTTCGGAGATCTCCTCGGCGAGAATATCCGATGCTCCGGCTAACGCTTCCTGGATCGTCTTCACTTCGAGTTTTTTCGAGAGGAACTTCTCCGCTTCTTTCTCCAGATTCACACGCTTTGCGTCGGGATTATTCTTTGCTTTTATCCATTCCGCCAGCGGTTCCAGTCCTTTTTCTTTCGCGATCGTTGCGCGGGTCCGCTTCTTCGGTTTATACGGAAGATAGAGATCTTCAAGTTCAGTCTTGGAGAGACATTCCTGGATGGTCTTCTTCAGTTTCGGCGTCAGTTTCTTCTGTTCATCGATCGATTTCAGGATCGTTTCTTTTCGTTCTTCCAATTCAAGCAGATAATCGAAGCGATCGAACAGGTTGCGCAGCTGCGTTTCGTCCATTTCGCCGGTCTTTTCCTTGCGGTACCGGGCGATGAAGGGGATGGTGCCGCCGTCCGCGCGGAGTTCGAGTGCTGCTGCGACCTGTTTCGGCTGAAGGGTGAGTTCCTGGGAGAGAAGTTTCGGGATATCTAACATAGAACAAATGAGAATGTATAATGAATAATGAAGAATTCACCGCGCCTGCACCCGGGGTGTCCCTTCGGGACCAGCCGCAGGCAGTGAGAACGCAGAGAACGCAAAGAGTTAAGTGTTGGTACAAACAAAGCACCGCAGAAATAACCGGCATTTCCGCGGTGCAGTGCAAAGATAGAAGAGAATTGGTGAAGAACAAAAAGAAAAATGATCGTCCGCATCGAATTGTGCCGGCGCACAATTACTGCGTTGACACTCCCCTCAATTTTTGCTACACTTGAACACAGTATTTCTCATCTCAAAAAAATTTTCTATGGCGAATCTTACGAAAGAACGGCACATCGGCAGGATCAAAAGCATGACCAGTTCGGCATTCACGGTCTCACTGGATGATGACCTGTTCACAATGGAGAGAACGGTGAACGGGAAGAACTACCGCGTGGGACAGATCGGTCAGTTCATCGTGATGCCCGTGGGCGAGTATGAAGTGGTCGGTGTGATCAACAAAGTGTATCAGGCGTCCGAACTCAACCGGGAGATGGATGCACAGGTGATCGGTTCCGTTCACAATGGAAAATTCCAGAAAGGTATCGCATCGTATCCGACACTCGGCGGTGATGTGTATATGACGGACGAGGAAGGTGTGGCAACGATCTTCGCATCATTCGCTCAATATGGTTTTGCTGTCGGTGACATTGCGGGTTTTCCCGGCGAGCGTCAGTATATCGATCCGAACAAATTCTTCGGGAAACATCTTGCAGTGCTCGGATCATCCGGTTCGGGTAAATCTACGACTGTTGCATCCATCCTCCAGAAAGTGCAGATGTTCGAGAATACGCATGTGATCATTCTGGATATCCACAATGAATATTCTGCGGCGTTCCGTGAATACGGCAACCTGATCAACATCACCGAACTGGAGATGCCGTACTGGTTCATGAACTTTGAAGAGATGCGCGAAATGTTCGTGGATGATCAGGAGTCCTCTGCGCAGAGTCAGATCATGATGCTGAAGGACCTGGTGCTGAATGCGAAGAAAGCGCGGAATCCGGAACTGCAGTCCATTCTCACCGTTGATTCACCGGTCTTTTATGACCTGAATGAGGTCCGGGCAAAATTCCAATTCTTCGACACCGAACGCGTTACCACGAGTACCGGTGTCCGCGAAGGACCGTTCTTCGGACAGTTCTCCCGTTTCCTCGTCCGTCTGGACAGCAAGATGACCGACCTGCGCTACGGGTTCATGTTCAAACCGAAGAAGTTCAAAGATTCGAATGCGCTCAAGGATATTCTGAACAAACTGCTCGGCATTGAGAACAAGAAACAGATCACCGTTATCGATCTGAGCGGTGTGCCGTTCGACATCGTCAACACCATCGTGGCACTGCTGGCACGG
>CALROS020000003.1:0-16896 GCA_943369855.1 Chitinophaga pinensis
CGCGCTCAGCAGATGAATGTCGTTATGAAGACCGTCAACAACGAACTTCGTATGCTGGCATACAGTCTGCAGAACGAAGAGATCCAGCCGGGCACCGGAACTGTCGTCCGCATCCCGAAGATCACCTCTGTCAGCCAATTCGATTCAACCGAGGTCATCCTGTCCGTCGGCGCGAATGTTGCAGTCACTCCGGAAGCGATCGTCGTCACCGCTGTGCCGGGAAAATATCCGACCACGTACAGTTTGGAACAAAACTATCCGAATCCGTTCAACGGTCTTACGACCATTCAGTACGAGATACCGGATCAAAAGACCGCGGAGACGAAGGTCGCAATCCAGATCTTCAACGTACTCGGTCAGAAAGTGAAGACACTTATCAATACGCCGCACGATCCGGGACAATACCGGGTAACGTGGAACGGCACGGACGAAAGTGGTTCGCAGGTCTCGTCCGGAATCTATTTCTATCGTCTCATCACGAAGAATTACCTTACAACCAAAAAGATGATCTATGTCAAATAACAAGAACCTCACCGCACTCATCGTGTATGTTCTGACCGCTTCGCTGCTGCTCGCCGGATGTTCCGGCGCAGCCGGGGCACAGTCCGGAACGAATTATCTTTACACCTATAAGATGACACAGCCGGTCCTGAACGATCAGCTGCTGTTCAAGGATAATTATATCATCATCCAGTTCAGCTTCGACCAGTCTGCGGTCAGTTTTCAGCTGCAGAATGTCTCCGAAGCTTCGATGTCCATCGTGTGGGAAAAGGTTTCGCTCGGCGTGAACAAGCGGATCTATTCCGTGCGTAACACGAGCAACTTCTACTCGCTCGGCGCTGCCGTCCCGACTTCGCTTGTCATTCCCCCGCTCGGATATATCCGCGAAACCGTCATCCCGCGTGATAATGTCTATATGGACAAAGGAGAATGGGTGGAAAAGGACCTGTTCCTGAGCAACGATAAGAATAATGTAAAACTGAAGAAGGCGATCACCGGATATGTGGGAGGGGAAATTACGCTCTCGATACCGGTGAAGATCGGGGAGATCGTCACCGATTACGCGTTCACCTTCAATGTTTCGAAAGTGACACCGCTGCCGTCAAAACTCCTGCCTCCGGTCAAAGAACGTCCGGCGGCACCGAAGACACCGGTGATGGAATCATCATCCGGCAGCAATATCGTCCCTATCGCGATCGCTGCGGGAGTGCTCGGTGTTGCGGTCTATCTGCTATCGCAGAAAAAGACCCCTGCCGCCGACCTATGAGAAGAATCTAATGAGAATAATCTAATCCCGCTGCCGTTGCGCGCGGATGTTACTCCACCTATATTTACACCAGATAAAAGAGATGATCCTATGAAAAAATTTATCATTGTGTTGACGCTCGCTGCCGCTCTCGTCGGCTGTTCCAACGCTCCGGTCGCCATGAAGTCCTCAAAGAAGTACTTCGCGCCGATCAAAACGTTCGCACAGAAACCGGCATCGCAGAATAACAACAAGCTTACTTCCGCTTCCGCAGCGAAAGAACTGTCCGAAAAGGACACCATGATCGAATTATTGAAGAAAGAGAATCAGCAGCTCCGCGACCGTCTCTCAAAACTCGAAAAGAAGATGTCGATCATCCAGTCATAAAAAATTGCACTGCCGTTGTCTTCCGTTCGCGAGAGGGTAGCGGTATATCGGGGGAAGAAGAAACCGCCGCTCTTTGCAAGGAGCGGCGGTTTTGTTTTAAAGAAGTCCGAGAATTATTTCACCAGCATCATCTTCTTTGTTTGAGTGAATGATCCCGATATCAGTTTGTAGATATAGACTCCGCTCGATAACTGTGAACCGTCCATCGTAACCGAATAATACCCCGGTTCTTTCATTTCATTGACCAATGCGGCCACCTTCCTGCCAATAGCGTCATATACGTTCAACGTTGTATTACCTGCGTTAGGAATAGAATATGAGATCGTTGTGGAAGGATTGAACGGGTTCGGATAATTCTGAGAGAGCGCAAACCGTTCGGGGACGGGCTGTTGTGTCACCGGAGCTTGCTTCTTCATTTGACCATGGTTGACGAACGCCGACGGAACAAATGTTTTCAACGAATGCCGTGCAAGTGATACGTCAATATCCGTTGTTAGCCCAGGGTTCAAGAGCAATTCATCAAGAATCATTTTCGCTACGCTTGGTTTATTTTCGTCATACAACGTAATATAGAAGTTATTCAATTTCGCTCTTTCTGATATATTGCTTTCGGGATATTCTTTGATCAGTGAAGCATTGATCTGCTTTGCTGATTCAACCTCTCCTATTCTCAAGTAAAGACTCGCTTGCATGAATCTTGCAAGAGGCGGTGCATCCTTCGGCAGTGATGCAAATAATGTAAGTATCTCCTTAGCAGTAGTGTCGTTAAATATCTCAAATAATCCCGCATAAGCCGATTCTTCTTGAGAGTTTTTCATTAACTCAGATGTGAACAACTGCACTGCCTCTGTGTATTTTTTCGCCATCCGCAATTTTTCACCTTCTCTCCGAATTCGTGCTGACAGAATTTGGTCTCCTCGACTGGATTGGGTCTTACAAAATCCACAGCCATAATAGAAATACGAATTATCAAACACTGAATACACGGGGCCGCTCGCGCCCCAATTTACTCCATAGCCATTGGTTTCACTATTGGTAAAACATTCCACGTCATAAGTAGCACTGCTGTCTATCGTGTTTCCGGTATAATAGGGGTCGAAATCTTCATCAAAATATCCGAACATTCCAAAGCCATCTTCATATACTTTTGCGCCGATAACACATTGTGTTATTGTATTATTATCACCGGAATTGGAAGGGTGGCCACATTTTGCTCTTGCTCCGTATGACGAACCTATTCCCCGGTTAAATCCTCGTATTGTATTGTTCCAAATGTAATCATAGGAGTCCGAGGTGTATAAGATTGCCGCTCCGCTTTGATTTGATTTTGTTATGGTATTGTTATAACACGCTATTGTTGATCCATTTTGTGCCACAATGCCATGATCCTGCGGGTATTGGATCTTGCTATTCATGATCCAGCCGTTCGATCCGTATGTTTTTACGGCATTCACTGTTGAATTGAATGTTACCGAGTCGATGGTGAAATAGTTATTCGGCGGTTGAACATAATTCACTCGTATTTCTGTCGCGAATGTAATTACCGCATTACTGATTTTTGATTGGTGTGCACCCATGCCATTAAGGATGATCGAACCCCAGCTGCCGGGTGAGGTGCCGGATATTGAACTGAATGTTATTGGTGACGAGGCAGTACCGTTGGCAAGTAATTTACCGGAAGAAGAAAGATTGCTCCCCCAACCCAAATAACACCTGCGCTCCGGGCTTAACCTCTAACGTACCGAGGCTGTCGACAGAAAGAGTGGCACCGTTTTCAATGGATGCATTGTTGATGACAAGTTTTGAGCTGGACTCGAAGGTTATTTGATTTGTGCCGTTCTCAAGAACAAAATAACTGTTGACATTTAGTGTGGAACCAGATTTGAGGAGCAATCTGCCTGAGGGGTTAAGATTAAAACTACCGTCACCGTAAAATGTTACATTTCCATTTATTTCTACCGTACCATCCACAAATAAGGTACTGTCTATTTTAACGCTGTCAGCGTCAATGCGAAGATATTTGCCGGTAAGGACTGTTACATTTCCGTCAAGTGTGATTGAAGATCTCCAGGTTAAAGGACCATTATTAAAAGTCGTATAAATATTTCCGATATATTTTTTACCGCTGAAGTGGTCGAGTAGGTTTTTAGATATTATTGACATCGTTGAAGCATCAGTACCGTACAATGTTGAATTAAAACCATGCCCGCCGGATGCAAAAACCCGACTGTTGGTTCCCGTATCTTCATAATATGTTACATCGGAGTACAATTTATGATCTTGTAATTCATTGTAATGTGTTTCACCTAGTTGTAAGTTGCGAATAAAGACTCTACCAAGAATGTCTGTATTTATTGGTGATATACCAGATCGAAACATATCTGCTTCGCCTGAAGAAAGTTGTTCAAGACCTGCATTTGAATCACCTTTACCAAATTGGCTCCCGTTTATTAAGTTTGTTTCTCTAAATACCCAATGATTTTGAAGTTGGACAATACTTGCTGTGTTTGGTCCTCCAGGTTGATTTGTTCCATAAAATTGATTTCCAATAAATTTTGCTTCTGATTCACCAACGCCGCTTATCAATGGTTGTATTCGCCAAAAAGCCGAATCATTATCTTTCTCACAAACCATTGAGTCCGGATTACTTGAAGATATTGGGTAATAATTTACCATCCAGTAACAGTTGTTAGCACAATGGAATGTTAAATTTCCACCCGATTGTTTGAAAGTAATTTCAATGTTTGAGCGTTGTTGACGACTCCAATATTCTGAATGACCGGAGAAAACAATTTGTTTATATTTAGAAATGAAATTTAAAGGATTTGCGTGAATGTCACCGTCAATGCAAAAATCCATTATATAGCCATTCGCTTCAGCCCACGCAATAAATTTTCTCTCTCGCAAATTTACCTTACCGAGTTGATCCGTCGGCGCGCCGGCAGAATTCGGGAAATCTACAAACGGACGACGGAATGACACCGTCCGAATATAGTGTTCACCTCTTTTCTTCGGATCATTTTGTATTATATCGGGAGATTCAAACATGCCCAACCACCAATATAAACAGCCACCTCCCCAGTAATTATATGCTTGATATGTATTCCAGTTAATAGCACACAGGATATCAGCTTTTTGTGCTGAAGATGCTGGCTTAACGACAAACGGTATATAGCCAATCTTGCTCGGATTATTTGTCACCACGATCTTTGCATAATAAAATCCACTCTTCCAGCTCCCGTTAGTGGATATTGTCGTTCCGGTTTGCCAATGATTACAACCCCACCGGTAATCCCAAGGAAAGCGATCTGTTTGTCCCGGATAAATTGAATCGCCGTTCTTATCTCGTAACGGATAGAATGTGGCATTGAACGTATATCCGGAGGTAACAAGTTCATCATCATTCATCGTTAATCCCTTAACGCGGTAAATGCTCATGGTGCATCCTTGAGATGTAATAGCCCCGTTTGCTGGGTTATAGGCCGATAGGACACTCACCTTGAATTGCACAGTGCCTCCTGCTGTTACACTCGGTGATGTAGTAAATCCTTCTATCTCTCCCCGATGAAATGCGATAGCCGTATCAGGATCAGCAGTAAATTGCTCAGGACTTTCCGAATATCTCAGTTGTTGTCCAAAAGCAGTGTATAAACATAACACAATAAAAAATACCATCTTTTTCATTACAGATACTCCCCTTACCTTATCTGATAATAGTCAGTGTTTTAGTTTCTTTGTAGGCCGCTGCCCGTAATTCGTAAAAATATGTTCCGCTGGATAACTCTTGTGCGTCGAACTTCACTTGATAAACACCCGCTTCTTGGTCTTCACTTACCAATGTTTGTATTCTTTTTCCAGTTACATCATACACTGTTACTGTTACCAATGTTCTTTGCGGTATCTCATACTCAATTGTTGTTGTCGGATTAAATGGGTTTGGATAATTTTGTCGCAAGACATATCCTTTCGGTTGTTCAGGAAGTTTTTTTACTCCCAATGATTTCGGCACATACCCTAACACATATCCGGTATAGGAATCAACAGCCCAGCCGTGTGATTTGTCAGACATCATTCCCGATGCCAATGCTCCGCATAATCCCACAGATTCCAACTGCCAGGTTTTTCCTCCGTCAGTTGTATGATGAATTGCTGCTGCATCAAATCCTTGATAAAATATACCGCCAAATGTCCAACCAGTGAGACTGTCTACAAACGTAATTCCTCCTTTGGAATCTCCATCCCCTGTAAGGGTGCCTGATAGAAACCATGATCTACCTCCATCAATTGTTCGATGAATTTCATTCGCCCTTCCCAACCAGCCATTAAGAGTGTCAAGAAAATATATTGAACTAAAACCCAGTGATGGAAATCTCTCCCAAGAATTACCCCCATCGATGGTGCGTAACAAATACCATTTATCAAAAGGTTCCTCAATCGCTAAACTAAATATTCGAAGAGAATCATAACAATATGTCGAAGATATTCCAAGCCACACACTATCAATAATATGTTTTTCATTCCAGATGCTTCCACCGTTACTCGTGGAAAGTATTTTCCCTGTGTCAGGAATTCCATTCATGTGGTAATATCCACCAACAATATTTTTTTGTGCTGAGTACGCTTTGGTGGATTGATAATATTCATCAAACTGTTCCTTTGTTTTGATCCAATTTTGCCCTCCATCTGTAGTTTTATGAATTAAACCCAAAGTGCCACTGCTAGTAACTAACCATCCATTAAGAGGGCTTGACATGCTGATTGAATTTACCCTTCCGAGATTTTTAATTGCATTACCCCATGTAACTCCGCCATCAGTAGTTTTACGAAGTCCCGCTTCGTTGCCAAGACTTTGAGCAATAAATCCTGTTACGGTATCCATGAAATACACATAGGAAATCGTATTGGTGGACGGGCGTGAGATCACTTTCCACTCATAACCCTGAGCGTTGATTTGCAGAGCTGTTATAAAAAACAGAACAATGATATTCAAGACATTTTTCATAATTGTGTTCCTCCATTTTGCTGCAAGAAAAGCCAAGGCATTATGGGCGTTTGCTTTCTGCTATTCATTTTATTGAATAATACGTTTGTATCGGATCTTGTTTGATACATACAATCTTCCACTTTATCGTTTATTGCTATGGATACTTCTTTCCCTAAGTGATTATACAATTGTGCGGGTATTCTCTGTCGTATTTATTTACGCTGGTTGTAATTAAATTAGAAGGATCAGGATGACATTGTCTCACGGAATATCCCTTCGACCGCTCTTCGTTGGCAGCATCAATTGTACAGCCCGGCAACAGGAATGTTCGTTCTTTGTACGATCGACAGGTACCCAACAGAGAAAGACTATTGTCTTCATCGCTGCATTGAGATACTGATAGACCATCTCGCTAAGACGATGGACCCGTTCGTTCCGGTGCGAACGATCTCATGAAGAAAGATACCATTTTAGATAACTTTCAGCAATTACGCTTCTGCATGATGCCTCATATTCGATATTAGATGCCTGGTTTGAACTGTTTGCGATTACATATATTTGAAAGAAGAAACCGCCGCTCTTTGCAAGGAGCGGCGGTTTTGTTTTAAATACTGCGCGTGGTGAAAATATTCTGATACGGCTCTATGCGGATTCGGATGGTATCATACCGGCGCCCGCTTTTTCCAGCAGATAGCACGTGCCGACACCGACTGCATACGCCGCTATGTCGAGAGGATCGAACCTGCCGGAGAAGATCCCGTGCGGAAAATAGATCTGGCTGATCTCGGTGACCGCGCTCGCACCGAAGAACGCAGCGGCTGCCCGCTCCGGTGTCCGTCCGATCGTTCTCGAAAGAAGACTCCTGCTCCCCTCCTGCCATAACTTTCTCGCCTGGATGTAGAGGAACGCCGGTCCCGAAAGGTCCGCCGCGTGGGTCGTGAAGAAGAATACGTGCATCCGCATCATGTTCAGGATCGCCGCAACGGCGAATAATCCTACGAGGATCCGAAGTGCGAGAGTCCATGATGGTCCATATCGTAAGTGTGCTGACATGATGTTCCGGTTTTTTGGTTGATGTGATCGTGCAGCGGTCAGAGTTTCTTCGTTACCGGTACCCAGATCTCCTCTTCGGATTCGGGATGTCCGTTCTTATATTTCTCTCCGAGCAGTTCAAAATGCTCGCGTTTGTCCACCGTATAGATGGATGACGGGAGCCAATCCTTATAGATGCGGTCGAATGTTCCCCGAAATGCAGTCGGTGGACCTTGGTGGATGAACACCGCATACCATCCGCCGGTAAAGTTGTACGATTCCATTCCCGCCGGAACATCGGAGCTTTCATTTACCTCGACCGCAGCCCATCGTTCATATTCAACAGCGGGATTGAACGAAGCGTAATCGAAGACCGTGTCGAAGATCTGCAGATGAAAAAGGTCAGTTGAAACGATGCCGGAGATCTCTTTCCGGCGCGGCATGAAACTTCTCCAGAGTTCGGCGGTCCGGTTATTCTGCAGCGACATTCTCAGACGGATGCCGATGAGCTTCTTCGGCGGTACGAGGACGATGCGGGGTTCCATAGCGGATCATTCCTGTCGCGTGAAGTTCTCAAATTTCCTGAAGCGTGCCAGCACCGACCGCACCGTCTGCATGCGCGATTCAATATCGCCGCTGAGTGTGATATACGGAAGCTTCCGTGCCTTCAGGTCCTCGATGATCTGCTGCTGGAACACCCGTCTGTGCACCTCGCCGGACCGTTCCCATGTATCGTCGTACGGAATGTCGATGTCGCACAGAAAGAACAGATCGTACCGCTTCTCGGCTTTCACCGCAAGTTTCACCAGCTGTTCGTGAGCGGTGCCGTGGTAATCCAGCGAGAACAGGAGTGTCGTGATCGCATTCGTATCCGTAAAGAGGAATCGGTTCGCCTGCAGCAGCATCGAATCTTCCCGCTCAATATGTCCGGTGCCGATCTCCAGCAGCTGTTCGAGTGTCAATCGGCGATCTACCTGATACTTCACCCAGTATTCCCGACCATATTCAGGCATCCACACTGTGCGGTACTCTTCGGCGAGCCGCTGTGTGAGGGTCGTCTTTCCGGTGGAAGGCGCGCCCATGAACACGGCGTTGACGATAAGATCCTTATACACGACCGGCGGAACATACTCTCTATTCACAAATGTATTATTCCGAATTTCTGTGGAGGAGATATGCACATGCGTCCGTTTACTGTCGACAAGTCTGTTCACTGCACCAAGCGCTCTGCTCATATGCTCGCCGTAGAATTCGCTGGAATAGAAATGTGTCACTGTTCTTCCGTTGAGCACGCCGAGCACATATGTCTCCTGGAGCGTCCTGATCTCCGGCGTATCCCCGGTGTCGGACGGTCCTTCCCATCCTTCGATCACTTCAACCGTCGGATACAGCGTTCGGATCCATCCTGCGCGGACTGTCAGCGGAACATCCGTCACTTCGGGAGCATTGTAGACCAGTACGATCAGGTGATCGACCTCCTTCAGTGCTGTTTCAATGACGAATTGATGACCGCGGTGAAGCGGGGCAAATTTTCCTAAAAATAATCCTGTTGTTGTATGCAATGCGGTCATGCGTCTCAATAGATTCCCAATGATCCCGTCTCTCCGGTTCGCTTCAATACTGTGTAGTGGAAAGGTAATAAAATTTCTGCGATTAACTATTGAGAATAGCGAAACGAAATAAAATCTTTTGATCCGTTTTCGGTGAGCGGAAAAAAAGAACCGCTGCTCTGTTCATATAACAAAGCAGCGGTTATTGGGGAGGTACAAAGCAGTATTCCAGAGTGACGCGGTTCCGGATTCGGGTTCAGTGAATGTTTCAGGATCAGAACAGATCAAATGTATGCGCGAGAGGAAAGAACTGAAGCCGCGGTCCGGTGGAACCGTGCGGGCAGAGAGAGTATCAACTGATGTCTTTCGGATCCATTCGGGTGTACGGATTTCCGCCGTTCTCCTTGAACCATCGTTTGTATTCCAGCATGGTCATTCCCGTATTCCGTTTGAACACTTTCGCTCCCGTATCCTCACGGTATCCGTACTCATAGCAGATGAAGAAACAGGGATGGTCCGCCGTCACCAGCAGATCTTTCATTGCCTGGATCTTGCGTTGAACGATGTAATCTCCCAGCGGCACTCCTTCTTTCCGCAGGAACGATTTCCGCAGCGTGTCATAGGAAAGCTGGAGCGGGGCGGAGACGCTGTGGATCGTCTTCACCTCTTTGATGTGCTGCTCTACAAACCATTTGATCTCGTCTGTGTTGATGCGCATACCGTGGTATCCTTTCTTGTGTTGTTGGTGAAATTGAATAATTTGTTGGTTAAATAATGTTTACAACAAATATAATTTCACACCTTCCGGTCCGCAATCACGTGTTCTCGTATTTTGTTCAAAAATCCATTGACAAAATTGGTTGCCAAAATTGACCTCCTCTCATCTTCATCCTGAATGATTTAAAACAGCAGCGCCGTCCTTGCGGACGGCGCTGCTGTTGAATGTATATTCGGATGTGATTTAATTCGGCTGATATCGTTTTCGGTACTCGCGCATCGTCATGCCGGTCACTTTCTTGAACACTTTCGCTCCGGTATCCTCGCGGAAACCGAACTCCAGACAAACGCTGAAACACGGAAGATTCTCCATCACCAGCAGTTCTTTCATTGCCTGCACTTTCTGCTGATTGATGTAATCCGCAAGTGACACTTGTTCTTCCCGGAGGAATGATTTTCGGAGCGTGTGATAGGATACCTGCAGACGGGAGGAGATACTGTAGATGGAATCGACCTCTTTCAGATTCTGATCAATGAACTGCTTGATCTCGCACGTGTTGATCACCATAGATTACTTCTTCCTTTCAGCTGTGCAGCTGTTCAACTACTCAGTTTTTCAGCTATTCAGCTATTCAATTGGGGAGAAATTGACAGAAGTAATATATCATCAGCGCAATACTTGCGCAATCACGTGAATACGTACTTTTAAAGGATGAAATTGTCTTTTAAATTTTTACGGAAAAGAAATAAAAATGGGAGATGAAGCGGCGAATGAGAGAAGAGGATCGATCATTTACACTGCTGAAGTGATAACGGAGAATCGTTTACGGATATCTTCACCCACGCGCGTCGGCCGGCCTGTTGCCCGGTCCAGCGGACACCAGAGTGTTCTCGTGCGGGCGAGGACCTTCCCATCCGCCGTTCTGATGATCTCCGTGAACCGTTCAAAATAATTTTTCACGGTTGCTCCGACCCAGGTGCGCGCAATGACGGCGTCGCCGAGTTTGATGGATGCAAGATAGTCGATCTCATGACGGACGACGACCCATATCACCGTGTTGTACTGCTCTTCGGTCGCCGCCGCCGTCCAGTGTGCTACGGCCGCTTCCTGCACCCAGCGCAGATAGACGGTGTTGTTCACATGACCGAGCTGGTCGATGTCGCTCTGTTCTACGGTGAGGGGAAGTTCATACCGTTCGGTGGAAGGATCGTTGGTGAGCTCTGCGGTCATAGTGTGTTACCGGCGGAAATCGGTCGGCTTTTCAAGTTCATGAATGGCGTCGGTGATATCGTCAACTTTCTTTGCGAGCAGTGCCTTCGCATCGAGCAGTCCTCTATTATAGAAGTACGCTCCGAATTCATTCGCAAAGAAGTCCAGTAGGAATTCCGCATCGAACTGCCCGATCTCCTGCTGCAGTTCATCCGTAAAATACTGACGGATGCGTTTGACGATGACATCCTTCTCCTGTTTCGTGAATTTCACAAGTTCCGGTGACCGTTTCATTTGATATACTCCGTAATGGCATCATGAAAGAGCGCCTGCTGCAGCAGATGCGGTATCCAAGCGACGCCGATGCACACAACTCCGGCGACGAAATAGTACTTCCCGCGGTCGATGTGCTTGGATGCGCCGCTCGCCACGAACAGCACGCCGGCGCCGATCGCTCCATACTTATAATAATTCAGCGTACGGCATTCATCCAATATCTGCATGCTGCGCGTGTTGTCCGCCAGCAGCTCGCGCAGATTATCGTAGTCGATATCGAGCACGTGGTATCCCGGTTTACTGATATAATCCGCCGATGAGGATATCTTCATTGTCGGATTCATGTTCTGACCGGTAACAGGATTGAACTCCGAAGACCATCGGATGGTCGAATAGAGGTCCGCTTTCCCCGCCGCAGTTCTTATCAGGAAAACAAAGTCATCCTTATCCATCAGGTCGCCGGTGAACCGTTTGCGGAAATATCCCTGTGCGGTCTGATACGCCTGCGCATCCTTCAGTTCGATCCGCAGCGTACTGTCGATAGTGAGATACGGTGAGGACAACGGATCGCGAAGTTCTACCGTACCGAATTTCTTCACACCGTCATTCAGCTGCACGTGATCGAGCGTCTGTGCATTCAGTCCGGCAGACACGCCGGCAAACAGTAGGAATGCGATGATGGTAATGAATATTCTCATGTCGACAGAAACTGTGTGGATGGGTTTTTGTATGCAGCGGTACGCTGCGTGTTTAAAATATCTCAAATGACAGGATCAAAATCAAAACGATGATGCGCCGTGGATCGTGAATCCTTTTTGTCTCAATACACCGATCACTGTATTGGGATCATGCACCGTCCAACCGATATTGATCTGTTTATTCCGGATCTTCAAAAAGAATATCCTGTCCCTTCCCGGCCGGCCGGTATCGCACGGGTACCATGTGAAAAGACTTCCTGTTCCCCAAATGCGCCACTTCCCGTTGGAGATCGTTGCCGGCTCAACGGTAATGGATTCAACATCACTGAACTTCACCGTTTTGGCGCTCCCCGTCGGAAAGTAATAGAGATTGAAACGGATGGAGTCCGAAAAAATTTCAACAAGCGGATCTTTATAGAGCGGGGACTCTGTCATGGCAGTATTGTTTTAAATGACTCTTGTTCTCAGCCACAAAGACACGAAGACACAAAATGTGTGAAAAAAATACAGCCCACGAATTTAGACCTTACATTTTGTGGGATTTTGTGCCTTTGTGCCTTCGTGGCTATTTGCTTATAGTCCTTGTTCATGTGCCACGCACTTTAAAAATGCGTGGCACGTAAATCAGTGGAAAAGAGCTTTTAATGATCTTCCTGTCGCTAAATTCCTGATTGTTCCCCGCAATATCAACAATAAAAAAGCCGGGGAAATCCCCGGCTCATTGGTCATTTTCAATTATCCATTTTCAATTGTTCTTACACTGCCGGTTCCTGCTGACTGATGCAGTGAAGTGTTCCGAGTCCCCACACGAGATCGACGCAGTCGATGCCGATCACCGCGCGGCCGGGGAACTGCGCCTGGATGATGTTGAGCGCTTTCAGATCGTTCGGATGATTGAAGACGGGGACGATGACGAATCCATTGCCGATCAGGAAGTTCGCGTAGCTCGCCGGAAGTCTTTGTCCATCGTACGCCACGTGACCGGGCATCGGCAGTTCGATGATATTGAACGGCTTATTATCCTGGTCCGTCAGCGTATGCAGCAGCTTCAGATTCTCCTGCAGGATCTCATAGTTCTCGTCCTGCGGATCTTCTTCGACACACGTGACGATCGTCGACGGATTGACGAAGCGCGAAAGATCGTCGATGTGTCCGTCCGTATCGTCGCCGACAATACCGTCATTCAGCCAGAGGATCTTCTCTTGTCCGTAATATTCTTTCAGGTAGGTTTCGATTTGTTCCTGGTTGAGACCCGGATTCCTGTTCTCGTTCAGCAGACATGCTTTCGTGGTGAGCAGACATCCTTTCCCGTTCACTTCAATGGAACCCCCTTCCATCACAATTCCCGGATAGAAGACGGGAACCTTATATTGTTCGGCGATCCTCGTCGGCACGATGTCATCCAGATCGAACGGCGGATATTTTCCTCCCCACGCATTGTAGCCCCAATCCACGATCGCCAGTTTCTGTTCGGCGTTCGGATTCACGACAAAGGCGGGACCGTGATCGCGGCACCATGCATCATTCGTCGGGATGCGGTAGAGTGTGAACCGGTCCTCTGGAACACCGGCAAGCGTGAGACGCGATGTGACATCCTCGAACATCTCGTCATCCTTCACATTGATGTTCACATGCTGGAAGCGTGTGATGGTCTTAACGATGTTCGTATAGACGTGCGGCACCGGTTCGAATTTATCGGGCCATGATTCAAGTTTGTGCGCCCAGCTGAGCCACGTTGCTTTCTGCTGTTCCCACTCTGCGGGGAAACGGTAACCGAGTTGTTTGGGTGTCTTCATAGTGTTTTTTAAACCGCAAAGACACAAAGGCACGAAGAAATATTTGAATATCCTTTGCGTCTCTGCGTCTTTGCGGTGAAATGTTTAATCAATAAACCGTTTGGTAATGTCGGAATACGCGTCGATCCGTCTATCGCGCAGGAACGGCCAATGAACGCGCGTGTTGTTCGCTCTGGCAAGGTCCACCGTCACCACATTCACTTCTTCTTTATCGTGCGATGCTTTGAAGAGGAGTTCTCCCTGATTCCCGGCGACGAATGAGCCGCCCCAGAATGTCTGATTCCCTTCGTGTCCTACACGGTTGACGGAGACAACGGGAATTCCATTGGCAATCGCATGCGAGCGCTGGATGGTCTCCCACGCGTCGTGCTGCACTTTGTTCACCGTCGGATCCTCACCGTCCGCCCAGCCGATAGCCGTCGGATAGAAGAGAATTTCAGCGCCGGTGAGCGCGGTAAGACGCGCCGCTTCCGGATACCACTGGTCCCAGCAAATAAGTACGCCGAGTCTTCCGAATTTTGTGGCGAATGATTTGAATCCGAGATCGCCGGGAGTGAAATAGAATTTTTCGTAGTACGCCGGATCGTCCGGAATGTGCATTTTGCGGTACTTGCCGAGATATGTTCCGTCCGCATCGATTACCGCTGTGGTGTTATGATACACTCCTTCAGCACGTTTTTCGAAAAGCGACGCGATGATCACCACACCGAGTTCTTTCGCCAGCGGCTGCAGTATGTCGGTGGACTTTCCCGGAATTGCTTCGGCTAATTGGAACGGTGCATAATCCTCTTTATCGCAGAAATACAGCGATGTGAACAATTCCTGCAGGCAGACGATATTCGCCCCCTTTTTTGCCGCTTCGCGGATGCCCTCCGTTGCCTTTTTCATATTGGCGGAAATATCCGACGAACAGGAATTCTGCACCAAACCGATGGAAACGTTACGTGATTGCATTGTTTTCCTCATCAAATTCAAATTTTACGGCATAAGATACTGAATTTATTCAACTTTTTCTAATACATGCACAATTGGTTAATGGGTCAGTTTGAATCATCGTCATGGTGAGCGAGTCCCAAAGGGACGAGTCGAACCATGAATACTTCAACGCGCGTCACAAAAATAAAACACACCGCTTGCCCCCTTAGGCGGGCTTGCTCAAGGATGACTATTTTTTTTTATGTTTGGAAATGAAACCGACACTGCCAACTGTTGTTCAATATTGTTCGTCATAATTCTAAATGCTGAGATGTATTCTTTATATGGACGCTTCGACTCCCTCCCGGCGTCGTTCAGCGTGACAATTTGAAAGCACAACACAGCGTAAGAGAATTTTTAACAGGAATAATTCGCAGATACGTTTTTTAAAATATCAAAGCCAGTTGATATTTTGCAATCGTTTAACACTTTCTTTTCTTTCTCAAAGAGCAACAATAAAATATTAATGCATTACCGACAATTTTGTCTCTAGCATTGATAAATGTACGCATTCACGTGATTGTGCAATGATCATTAAACAGATAAATTTAAATAGTCATTTAATGTGATATGAAAAATAATCCCGCACATGAAGATCGTACCCCCCCCCATTGCTAGGTACGAATCCTTGCATCGTTTTGAATTTCTCCGTATTATTTTATGGATTCTTCTCCACGCATACGCTTTGTTTCGGAGACTTCACTCATTAACAGGCAAACACCCCCACTCTTTTTACTCCGTTCTTATTCTTTCTTTTTTCTCAACGTTACAGCAGCTTAGTTCTAGAAATTATTATTCCTTCCTGCAGGGGAATTACATCGACGATGATTATATATCTTTATCATTAATAGTAGACGAGTACTTCACGGGATTTACATGAAGGCTTAGTGACCAATTCTCTTATTTCTTATTTATTTCCAAAAGGATGTTATGAAACTGGCCGGTATGTTGTTATTGTTTGCAGCACAGATCTTTGCTCAAAATAAAATTGAAAATGACTCAGTGAGTAAACTCTTTCTAAGGAAATTAGTTTTTTCGAATAGTCAACAAAATGAAGTGTCAATCACTTACCCAAACAATACAACAGTAAGTAAGATGATGAACTATCATGAAGATCGTCAAAAACAAAGCGTCTCAATTGATAGTTCGGGATTCGATGTAAGGGATATCGACACAGCTCTGTATTCGAAGAAATCTAAATTTTGGCAGGAGGTTCCGGTGGGTTTAGCGATTAATTGGGCCCCTGTTGTAGGTGATGTAAACAATAATGGACGGGCGGAAATTTACGGTCCCGAAAAGTACTATTCTACGACCAGTCCTGTTCCTGTTGTTATTTATGAATTGGACTCACTTAATAAGTTCAAAAAAGTCCATCAATATGCTGATTCAATCGATGCTCCACAGGCATTAATCGATCTTGATAACGATGGTCGGCAAGAAATAATATTGAACGGTCAGCCACATGGAATGATCTTTTCGCAGGACACACTTCTAAAACTACCGGTTCATTATAAAACCAAGTTTGGATTATTGTCTTCGGCTAAAAACCGACCTCACGTTGGAGATTTCGACAAGAATGGAAAGACTGATATTGTCTATACGTGCGACCTGCATGTATTGATCGAAGAATATGACAAACCAATGAACTCATTCGATTCAATTTATTCGTATTACCCTTTGAGAAACGGGGTCGGTGGATTTTCTATCGGGGATTTTGATATGGATGGAAAAACCGACATCGTGTATGCAACAATTCAAGGGGATGTTGGAGTCATTGAAGCTCAAGGAGAGCATCAGTATGAGTTGGTCTGGACGGATAAAGTGGAAACATATAACTGCTATCTCCATTTTTGGACAAACGATATTGACGGAAACGGAAAGCCGGAGTTTTGGGTCGGCGGGGACGCCTTTTATAACGGAACAGGAATTACCCGCTTCACCTGTTTTGAGTCAAATGGCAATAATTCGTTTGTCCCCGTGGCCAAACTTGACATCATCGGAATCTTTTCATTCTATGCCGGAAAT
>CALROS020000004.1:0-15602 GCA_943369855.1 Chitinophaga pinensis
TGAAGATGCTCCTGGATGATGAAGGTATCGTTGTCCCTCGGGACGAGATCGAACGGGCTATCCCGCTGACAGACAGGGGCGCAACGATGCTCGATCTGAGATCGGCTTCCGAAAAGAGGGGATTGGAGTTAACAGGGTGGAAACTGTCGGCGGATACCCTTCCGTTAATAGCATATCCCGCCATTCTGTTCATCAGGAAGAATCATTATATCGTTGCAGACAGTGTTGCGAACAATTTCGTGTATGCGCGGGACCCGTCCATAGGACGGATACGGATACCGCTCGACAAGATCCCGCGTGTCTGGAACGGAGAAGCGTTGCTTATTCTTGCGCAGAAACATTGACCTTGCTCATCGGTTTACGGCGCAGAGAAGAGAATATTGTTCCGGTTTGGGCGCCGGAACGACAGTTCCATTCATGACCGCAAACAGCCCGCGGTGAGCAGGAATTTTACTCATGTAATCATTCATTCACTATAGGAGGTTCTATGAGAAACATTCTATCGAAGATCGTCATCTTGCTGCTGCTGGTCAGTTTCGTCACGCCGCTGGTGCCGGCAGGGGACGGATCACAGCCGTTAACTTCAGTTCAAATGCAGAACGTTACAGGGGGGCAGCCCGCGATCGATTGCGAACTGATGGCATCCGGAGCAACAACGGTGTGTGCGATGCTGGGAGGAGGATGGCTTACATGCACAATTGTTGCCGGAGCAGCATATTTAGGCTGTTTAGCAGCAAATGCTTTAAATAAATAACCATGCGCATCAATTCAGGGTGGCGTTTGCCACCCTGAATATCACTTTAAACCCGACCAATCATGAAAACACAATTCTATCTTTTCGCTTTGACCATCATCGTCACGATATCATCATCTCAAGTGATCACACCGCCTAAATTTGATTTCGAAAACGTTGAATG
Organism: Chitinophaga pinensis; assembly: GCA_943369855.1. GTDB lineage: Bacteria > Bacteroidota > Ignavibacteria > UBA10030 > UBA8401 > UBA8401. The sequence continues at coordinate 918 of CALROS020000004.1, forward strand.
GGGAGATCAATTGCCCAAGATCAGGAAGCAATTTTTTAAAAAGAATATCGCCGAAATGAAACTAAGTGACAATCCGTTTGGTAAAAAGTTGGATGGCATTTTTGCTTATGGATATTCCGACTCCATCAATGCAGAGAAAGTTGCCATCCTATTCCATTTCAAATCCGAAGACAGCACACTTCAAAGTATCTTTATCGCATGTATGAATATCGATGCCCAAAAAAAGGGTGAGGACGAGAATGAATTAAAACGGACGGCAATACTTAATTTCCTAACACATCACTACCCGACGGAGTTTCAGGAACGTTCGATACCTTTCATGGGTAAGGTAAGAGTCTGGTCTCTTGCAAAGACCTCCGTGCAGGCATACCTGCTTCCATCAATGATGAATATTATTTTGACAAAACGGTAAATTGTTTGACAGATATAAAAAAACGTATAACATATTTTCTTTTCCGGCCGGATATTTTATTTTGTGCTCTAAGAAAACGGTCCTCGGCTATTTCGATGTTGATGATCAGTATCATCATTCAGACGGTAATAGTGTCCGTTCCCGGATTGATGACCGCCGGTGTAATGAACGCCGGATTGCTGTTCGGAGTTTTCATTATCATCGCAGTTTCGATTTGTCTTAAAACAATCTTCTCCGCCGTTGCGATCAAAATCTTCAGTGATATACTTTCTGCTGAAAAGAAGGCGATTCATTTCGGTGCGGTCATGACCGTTTCATTATATTGTCAGTTGATCCCTTTGTGCGGTAAGGTTGCTGCTGTGGGATTGAGCTTAATCCGGTATGCGATGGGATCCGCGCAACGATTTTCGGTCCTGATATATCCCGATATTGCGAAGCTGGGTTTTTATATGGGGTTCTCAGTTCCTGATATCATCGGAAAAGCGGATGTATTCACACTTCTTTTTGTTCTCTATTTGTCCCACGGTATTCGAACGTTCGTTTCTCTATCCCGGTCCTCAGCTGTAGCAGTAGCCGCAGTGACCTGGATGTTCATGGCAGAGATCCAGCGGATGGTGATCTCATTGCCGATGCTGCTGCAATGATTTTGACCGTTTGGATACATTCTCAATATATTGTTTTCACGATCAACGATTATCTTCCATTATGAAGAACCGAATACAGAATCGTACATTCAGCGTCCGAATGCTCATCCGTATCGGAGTTGGTGTGCTGTTCTTCATGAGCGGAGCTGAAAAACTTTTTCATCCACAGACATTTTTCCAAACGGTACGCTCGTATCAGATTCTTCCCGAGGGATCCATAACATTATTCGCGGTGACTGTTATGGTCATAGAATGTTCGGCAGGACTCGCATTGATGTTCAACAGGTTTCTGAGAACAGGCAGCATCGTCATAATGATGCTGCTCTCAGTATTCATTCTTGCGATGATAATAGTGCTGTCGAGGGGGACCAGTATCGACTGCGGCTGCTTTGCTGGAGTATTTTCAGAGACCGTCAGTCCGTTGCTGTTGGGTAGGAATATTGTCCTGATCGCCGTTCTGTTGTGGCTGTCAAAAAAGGAGAGGGTGGTTGTTGGATTCGAAGACCATGCGGGAAGACTGCCGGATTAGCGAAACGGAAGGTTTCAATGAAACTATTTGATTCTTTTCACAACTCCTGCTGTGAACGATCGCGTTCCAATTATTGATACTTCTTCCGAAAATCCTGAAACGAATGAGTTCCGGTATGCTGCGATCCGGTACACATACGCTGAATCTTTCAATATCATCAAGGAATCAATAAAGATGTTCATCCTGTAGTCGCCGGCATCATACAGTGTCTGGAATCTCTCTTTCGGTGCCGTAACAAGGTCCGTGAATGCTGTTTGATGTTCCGATCTGCGCTGCAGAATGAATCCGCAGGGAGCCGCTTTCAGACTGTACCATGTCATTGCTGCATGGTGATCGGAGGTCATCTCACCGCTGAATCCGAGCGGTATCTTCGGCTGATAATGTGCTGATTCGACATCGGAAGGATTATTCAGGTCAAGCGGCGGAGAATCTACACAGGAGATGAAAGCAAAGATCATTACCAAGTGGATTCCAGCAATGGAAGCTTTTGTAACGTTCAATCGATGGATGCGGGGACTTATTTCCAAAGGAAGTCCAGAATTCTAATCTCTTGATTCGTCATTGCTTCTTTGACCAGCCATAATTCAATTTCCAAAAAAAGATCTTTCCATTAGTCCCGCCTGCAAAGACACTCTTTTTATCCTTGGTGAAAAATATCTTCCGGTGCATTCCCGTCAATCCCTCCAGTTTTAACGGCGGAAGAGAATGTTTTAGATCATACAGCCATGAACCCTCATTTGTCGCAATCGCCATCAGTGAACGGTCCGGCAAAAACGCGAAACTATTTTCCCGTAAGGATATTGTATATGTTCCAACCGTTGTGTTGCTTGTGAGCTCTTTCACCGAACCGTCATATGCTGCAAAGATCTCCGAAGCTGAAATATATAGCGGGCTCTGAATTAATCGGAAATTCGGTGCTGAGGATATTTTGGTATTCGTCTGCAGATCCCACACGGAGACATCGTCGAGTCCGCCCGTTACGATCCTGGTCCCTTCGGGATTGATCGAGATATTCCTCGCATTAGAAACCGTCACCGGGAGCGTTGATTTGAGCGCACCGGTTTCAAGATCCCACTGCTTCACCGGCATATCGATACCTTGTGTTGCCGTGGCAAGATATTTTCCATGGATGGTCGATGATATCGCCATTCCCGCTACGGAGTTGTTGGTTGCAACCGTTGCCGTCAGATATTCACTTTGAAGATTGTAGATATATACATCAGGATCGACATTCACTGCCAGGATCGTCTTTGATGGATCGAGTGCCACCGTGGTGATGGACCGGCTAGTTGTGACATTGAAGTTCTGAAGTGTGGTCCCGTCTGAGAATCTATGCGAACGGATCCAGCCATCGTCATCCGACATGACAATGATGGATTCATCGTCGCTGACGATCATGTCATTCATATACATATTCGTTGCGATCTCCCGGGTCTTTTGCGCTGAAATGACCGTGAACACTGCATTGATCTCACTTGTTGGAATAGAAGCATTATTTGCGGTCACCGTTGAGAAACGGTAGACATACTGTTTGGACGGAAGTGCGAGTGAATCCTTGAATGTACTCTCTGAACTGGGGATTAGCGCTGCGGTACTGTATGTTCCATTCAATTCCTTCCGTTCGATCTTCGTAAAGACAGAAAAATTATTATCCATGGTCCAATGGAAAACAATACCGGACGAATCACCGCCGAATGTGATGGCGCTTGGGCTGGTCAACACTGCTTTGACCTCCTTCACGTCTGAAAACGGCGAGTACTTGTTCTGTTGATATGCCGCGACCCTGTAATAATAGATCGTGTCCCTTTTGAGCCGGAGGGAATCGTAGAACCTGCGGTAAATATAATCTCCGAACTCATAGGGCGTTTCGAAATTTTCCTTTGGAAATGCCGCGATCGTTTGGAATTGACCCTGATGCTGCGATCGCCGCTGAATGATGAATCCGCCGGGAGCGATCTTCAGGCTGTTCCAATAGATACCGACCAGAGAGTCGCTGATGAGGATCGCATTGATGGAGGAAGGGACCCGCGGCGAGTATTCAGGCGAACTGACGTCGGATGTATTATCCAAACTTAACGGCGGAGTCTCAACGCATGAGATGAACGGAAGAGCACTGCAGAGGATGAGGATGATTTGAATTGTTCTCATGGTGCCGTCTTAAAATGCTATCGTGCAGCTGATATTCAAGGATGCAACGTTAGCCGACGGTGTTATGACCGACCGACCTTCGCTGAGTTCAATGATGGAATCAGTGATCGAATGGGATGTGATGACGCTGAATCCGTTCAGCAGCCATACAACAGCGGGAATGATCAATGATGTATTGAATGTGCGTGCGGATCCGGTCATGGCACTATGTGCGGTTGCCACCTTGGCTCGGGAGAGGATCACAGCATACTCATCGGAGAGATTATCGTAAACGTTCTTTTCTTTGTTGTAGGAGTCCAACGCTTTGGTGTAGGCGTTCATGGTTTTGATGCTGTGATAGACCCCATACAGGGATGCTCCGGAAAGGAGTATGCCTTGTAGAAAATCTCCGTCGGAGCACTGATTGAATCCCGGAAGCGCAATGCCCAATGCCATCTTTGAGACCGAGAACTGCCTGATCTGTGATTCGAATCGTTTAGATTCCATAGCACTCAAAATGAATTTCTGTTCAGCGGAGATCCCTGTGGCCGGATCGTAGACGGAGATCGTGTGCGCTCCATATTTCGTCTCGACGGAAGCGACCGAGCCGGTTCCAATGAGCTTCCCATCCAGCAGGATCTGTGTACTCGGATCTTGAGTTTTCAGTGAAATGGTATTGGAGAATTTTTGAAGGATCGGAGATAAGCGTATATTCTGTCCCGCAATTGTTGTTACGTCGATCTTATACAGATAATAGAATTGTTTCACAACGGTAACGGCCATTGCCGCTGCAGGGAGCGTATCGATCGTGAGAGGAGTTCTTCCAAACAGCGTTCCGTTGATGAATACTGAGGCGCTCTCCGGGAGGGAGTTCACTGATAGTGAGGCACCGGGCTGAAGAGTGTATGTGAGTGTATCATGGATTTCTGCCAAAGGAATGGACGATACGATCGGCAGATATCCTTGTTTTTGGATCCGTATTGTGATACTGTTTGCTAAGAGAGAATCTTCGAAGCTGACCGAACAGGGAGTAATTCCCGCCGATATGCCGTTGACGAAAACAGCGCAGCCTTCCGGTGAAGTGAGGAAGAATGACCGTTTCTCCTGTCCACAAAGAAGTGCCGTAACAGTGAACAGGAACACAAGGAATTGTTTCATGATCTACCGCAATGAGAGAAATATAACCCAGAATAATTGACCGGAAATGATAACAGTAATTTCCCGAGAGTGCAATAACGTGAACACGTATTGATTCGAATTAGGCAAAGGTTTACTGAAAAAGCGGACTATCTGCTCTTCATATTCACCGAGTGATACACATACAGAGAAATGATGCGGTATTACATTCTCGGTCCGTTATCAGCGAGATAAGAATATCGGATGCATTGAAATATTACGGGAAGGTTACCGTCACTCCTTCGGAATATTGTGATTCCACAGAGTTGTGAAATGTCTTTATCCGATAGGTGTACGATGAATCGGAGCGTTTAACACCTGTGTCGTAATAACGCCAAACAGTCCAGGTCTTGCTTGCACCGATCTTTTCCAGTTGATCACGCGAAGGACTTGCTATAACCGTGAACGTGCTTTGCGTTTTGGACATTCGTTCAATTCTATAACCAGTGACGGTCAGGTTATCATCCATCCAAATAATGCTCATCAATGTATCGCTCAAATATAAAGCATTCACACTGTACGGTGTGAACAGCGGGGCACTTGTATTATTTGGATCAAACGGATTGTCATACACTGCCTCCGGTGTTTCTTCGCATCCGCAGATGAGTGCGGCAATGATCAATATTGAATAGAGTCGTATCATGTTCATGTTTAAAATGGTATGGTGATTCCTGCAGTAACACGGCCGTCCGATACGCCGAGCCGGAGTGAGGTATTTCCGGATAGCTCTTCAATGATGTTGATGATACTGTGGTTCAACACGACATCTACCGCATTCAAACCCCACACCGCGATCGGCAGGATGCGGGCGACGTTCACAGTAGAGACCGCCGAATTGAGTTTATCATGTTTTTCTTCCATCCTCGAACGGGCTGCAGTTGCCAGCGGTATGCTGTTGGCAAGGTGTGAATATTCATGCTGAGCATCGCGAAATGCTTTATCCGACGATTGGTATTGGTATTCAGCGTAACTATAGAACAGGACGGAAGCGATAGCTGACGACATGATGATCTGTGCCTTGACGCCGCTTCTGTCTTCGAACTGATTCAAGGATGGGATCACGATACCCCGGAGCATCTTTCCGTAGGAAAATTCATTCAGGGATGCTGCAAAGACACGAGGACTTTGCCCCTCAATAACAACGATCTTTTCAGCCGTCGCTCCTGTCGAAGGATCGCGGGCGTACAGAACATGACCTCCGTATTGCACATCGATAGGCTGCTGAGGGTCGGCGATTTTGTTCCCGTCGATGAAGAATGATGTACCGGTTGAATTTGGTTTGAAAGCGATCGGGGAATGAAGAGGCTGAAGTGTCGTTGAAAAAGTGCGGACGGACCCTGCTTCACAGGAAAGATATTCGGCAAAGAATGCATGGTATTGTTTCACCACGGTTACGAGCAACATTCGTGGATTCAGTGTATCGACAAAGAATGGGGTCTTTCCATAGAAGACACTATCGATAAACACGGAAGCACTTTCCGGCACTGAAGTGATTTTCAATGAAGCATAGCGCCGCAGGACCGTTGAGATGGTATCACTAAGATCGGATAACGACAATACTGAAACTTGTCTCACAAATCCCGGTTTTGCTATTCGGATCGAAACTTTGTGGTGATCGGTGGTGTCTGAGATCGTGGTGGTGAACGGTGTTGTCCCCCGGAGTGAACCGTAAATGTAGACCTGACAGCTTTCAGGATCTGAAACAAATGTCACCGTGCGGTCTTGCGGATGGACAACTGCGGCACAGAAGAGAAAGAAAAAAGAAAATGTTCTCATGGAACAAGAAATAATAATGGATGACGGACGTTCACAAATAATTTGATCGGTCCGGGAGTAAAGTTATTAAAGAAGATAAAATATGTTTGCGTAGTGAGCAATAACGTGAATACGTAATTGCTGAGTTCAGGAGAGATGCTTGGTAAAAAATCGGACGATCCGCTCTTCATATTCATTCTTCCCGGTATCGTGCACATCGCTGTGATGTGCGCCGGCAACGAACCAGAGCTCTTTCGGTTCATTAGCGGTGATGAAGAGTTCCTGCGTGTATTGGTATTTGATGAACCGGTCCTCAATGCCGTGAATGAAGAAGATCGGGGCGTGGATGTTCGAGACCGCGGCCAGAGGAGAGACCTGCCGGTGTTTGAACAGTCCGATCGTTTCACTCCGTTTCATGGCGATATTGCGGAGAAAATGCCACGGCAGACGCATCAGCCGCTTCTGATAATCGACGGTGATCTGCCGGAGTGTCGCGAACGATGCTTCTGATACGACAGCGCGGATGCGCGGTTCCACCGATGCCGCCTGAAGCGCGATCGCTGCTCCCATAGATGTTCCGAACACACCGATATTGCCGACGACGATCTTCTTCTCCGCGCCGATGCTGCGGATCAGGTCCACCGCCTTCTGCACATCATACTTTTCATGGAAGCCGTATGTGCAATGTCGTCCGCCGCTCTCGCCGTGTGCGCGGGAATCGTACAGCAGCACATGGAAATGATGATCGTGAAAGACCTTTGCGAGAAGCAGTCCGCTCATTTTATTATCGCCGACACCGTGCAGATAGATGATCGTACCGATCGGCTGTTCGGCGGGAATGAACCACGCGCTCAGCTGTGATTCACCGTCACTCGCCGTGAAGCGGAGATCGTCGAATGCCAGTCCAAGCTGTGACGGGGAGACGGGGAGTCCGCGGTTCTGGTAGAAACTCTCGCCGCGGCGGCGGGGATTCAGCAGCATGATGGGACTGACCACGAACACCAGAGCGGATGCCGTCAGTAAAAATGCAAAGAATGAAAATAATATGATAAGAAGGATGCTCATGGATCAGCGAAGATTATTTTTTGCCAAGTAGATCTCTGTTACGTGATGATCTTTTTTACGGCATTGCAGACGCGAAGGACTTCCTCTTCCGTATTATAGAAATGCGGAGCGATGCGCAGCTTTCCTTCGCGAATGGAGACAACGATCTTCTGTTCGTTCAATTTGTCGAATACTTTTTGCGCATCAGGCAGGATCAATGTAACGATCCCCGAACGTTTCTTATGTTCACGTGGAGTCCAGATCCGGATCTTGTTCCTTTCGGCAAAGTCGAAGACAACATCGGTCAGCAATAGCAGATGACGATGAATGGCCGGTATCCCGACCTCATTCAATAGTGCGGCGGATTCACCCATGGCGGCGATGCCGGCATTGTTCTGCGCGCCGTTCTCATACCGGCGGGCGGATTCATCCAGATCGATCCGGTACTGAAAGAAATTTCCGAAGTGGTCCCGGTTGCTTGTCCACCCGATGTTGTGCTGCTGGAGCCGTTCCTGCATCTGCTCGGTAACATACACGAACCCGATCCCCATCATTCCCATCATCCACTTGTGTCCGCTGCATGCGAGGAAATCGATCTGCGCTTCCGCGACATCGATGGGTGTGGAACCGACGCCCTGGATCGCATCAACACAGAAGATGACGTTCTTCGCTTTACATAAACGGCCGAGTGCGGCAAGGTCAGATTTGAATCCGGAGAGGAACTGGACGAAGCTGATGGAGAGGAGGCGTGTGCGCGGAGTGATCGCCGCTTCGATATCATCGAGAAGGATCTCACCGTCCACATTCTTCACGAAATCGATCTCCACTCCAAGACGCTTTAGATTGAGGAACGGAACAACATTGGCTGGGAACTCGATATCGTTCAGCAGGATCCTGTCGCCGCTCTTCCAGTCGATGCCGTTGGCGAGAATGTTCAGTCCTTCGGAAGTGCTGTTGACGAACCCGATCCGCTTCGGTGACGCGTTGATGAGTCTGCCGACCTGCTCCTTCGCATGTCTGCTGATCTCCACGATCTGCGGAAAATCATCGATCGTCCCTTCAGAGCGATTGAGAAGATAATTCTCGATGACCGCTTTCGTTCTGAGATTCAACGGACTGATCGCAGCGTGGTTCATCCACAGTGTTCCGTTGCTGAGATGCGGGAATAATTTGCGGTAGGATTCAATGTTGTCGATCATGATTTCAATATACTCAGCGAGGGAAAGTGAAGCAAGGAGAGGCGCACATCTAAAAACTTCCTCCAATGGAAAATTAAAAATTGACAGTGGACAATTTTACGATAGGAGCGTTTGCAACAATTATCAATTGTCAATTTTCAACTGTCAATTGATATTTAGGTTTTCCTTGCTCCGAATGATTTCGTATATTCTCCCATGAAGATCGCTCTTGTTCATGACTGGTGCACCGGAATGCGCGGCGGGGAGAAATGCCTCGAAGTGCTCACCGAACTCTATCCCGATGCACCGATCTATACGCTGCTCCATAATAAAGGGACGATGTCCGCGAATATCGAATCGAAACGGTTCGTCACATCGTTCATCGACAAACTTCCCGCAAAAGAGAAGCAGTACCGCAAGTATCTTCCGCTCTTCCCGTTCGCCATCGCACAGATGGATTTCTCCGAATTCGATCTCGTTATTTCCACCAGCCACGCCGTTGTGAAGAATGCGAAGGTCCGGCCGGACGCGCTGCATATCTGTTATTGCTTCACGCCGATGCGGTACGTGTGGGATATGTATGAGCACTATTTCGGGAAAGGTCACGCCGGATTTGCCACACGCATGGCAATGAAGGTGATCGCGCCGCTCCTGCGCTGGTGGGATGTGAAGACATCCGCCAATGTTACGTACTTCATCGCCATTTCCGAAGAGATCCGCGGACGCATCAACCGCCACTATCATAGAGAAGCGGATATGATCTATCCGCCGGTGGATACGGAGCAATTTCAACTTTCGACGACATCTGAGGACTTCTATCTTATTGTCAGCGCACTTGTCCCATATAAAAGAGTGGACCTGGCGGTGGAAGCGTTCAATGCCAGCGGTAAAAAGCTCATTATTGCAGGAACGGGTCCGGAAACGCCGAAATTGAAGGCAATGGCAAAGTCCAACATCGAATTCCTCGGCTGGCAGACCGATGAGCAGCTTGCTCAATTATATGCACGCTGCAGGGCGTTGATCTTCCCCGGAGTCGAAGATTTCGGCATTGTTCCGCTCGAAGCCCAGGCAAGCGGTAAACCGGTGATCGCCTTCAGTCAAGGCGGGGCACTGGAGACGATCGTTGCGGACAAGACCGGTGTCTTTTTTGATGAACAGACCCCTGCGTCACTGCAGTCCGCCGTTGAACGGTCCGCATTAATCAAATTTAATCCCGCCGAGATCCGGCAGCATGCCCTGCGCTTTTCCCGCAGTAATTTCAAGCAGAATATACAGGAATCCATCCAAGCGAAAGTACGGCAACATCTTCATAAACAATAACTTGCCGTCTCTTCCCCCTCAAAAATTCGTTGCATCTCAAGCACTTTTTTTTTACATTTGTAGTCCAATTTAGTATCAAGTCACATGCTTTGTGGGAGAGCGAATGCCATCCGAGCGAGAACATCACTCATCCAAGGAAAATGCGTTTGAGATTGTGGTGATCCCGCAGGGGGATACCGGTTCGACAAAATCCTTCAAAGCCTCTGTATTGACGATAGCACTGACGTGTGTAGGAATTTTTGCAGTGATCGCTTCGCTGACGGTAGCGGCGATCCTTTATACACCGGCAGGTTTGCTCCTTCCAATGTCGGAAGAACAGTTGCAGCATCGGTACGGGCGCGAACTGTTCGATGTTCAGAAACGTCTGAACAAACTTTCGAGTGATGTACTCGTTCTTCGGGAATACAACAACAAACTGCGAAACGCATTAGGTCAACAGGAACTTCCTGAAGACAGTTCGTTCGATGTCGGTGCAGTCCGTTCCCTCTTGTCGGAAAATGATCGTGCAGTGTCGGGTGTGCAAAATGTCCAAAGTGTCCGGAGTGAATCACAATCTCAGCAGGATGTTCCGCAGACAACGACACAGTCAGCCGGTCCCGTGCAGGAAGTTCAGCGGCAGACAGTTCCGGCAGCGATGATCGAAAAAGAAGGACCGCCGTTCCGCGCGGAATTTCCGATCATCACACCGGCAGTCGGTTATGTATCGAGAAGATTCGAGTCGGACAAAGGACATCTCGGAATTGATTACGCAGGGAAGATCGGATCACTTATTGTTGCAGCGGCGGACGGATACGTGGTGTTCTCAGGTTACACAGCGGATGACGGACATACGATGATGCTGTCGCACGGAGGAGGATTCCTGACGATCTACAAGCACAATCAAAGCGTGCTGAAATCGGTCGGGGAATTCGTGAAGCGCGGCGAACCGATCGCACTGCTGGGAAATTCGGGACGGACAAGTTACGGTCCTCATCTGCATTTTGAAGTGTGGAATAACGGCAAAGCACGAAACCCAAATGATTATCTGATTGCGAGCGAACTCTAATGGCAGAGAACACATCGGTAAAGAATTTGAACCTGATCGGTGCGGGAACGACCGTTGAAGGAAAGATCAGAACACAGGGAAGTCTGCGGATCGACGGCAAAGTGACCGGCGAGGTCCATGCGGCGGAGAATCTTGCCGTTGGTGTGACCGGTGAAGTGGAAGCGACCATTGCCGGAAGGAATGTGACGATCGGCGGAAAAGTAAAAGGGAACATTACATCAGTGGAAAAACTGGTGCTCGAAGGGAAAGCGGTCGTCCGCGGTGATGTGAAAGCGGCGAAGCTGGTGATCGATGAGGGAGCGGTGTTCGACGGGAAGGTGACCATGACGGAGAATCGTCCGGCAGGCCAGAATTATTAACGCATCAGACTCTCTTCCGCGATGAATGAAGAGAAAAAATTCGGCGAGTTGATGCAGACCGCAGCGCCGTATATGACGCTCGGGATACAGATCGCTGCAGCGGTGGTGCTCTTCCTGTTCGTCGGCAAATATGCGGACGAAGCGTTCGGGACGAAGCCGTGGCTGATGGTGGCGGGGATCGTGCTGGGATTTACGGGAGGAATGATCCATTTCTTCCGCGAAGTGATCGAACTGAGTAAAAAAGAAGAAGATGAGCGTCGAAAGAAAATTTGATCTGACATTGTTGAAACAGATCGCGGTCGTGCTCATCATTGTGGGAGCGGCGGGATATTATCCGCTGAAGCAATATGCGTCGGAGCATGTGATGCAGGGGGTGGCGGCGGGAGTCGGGTTGAGCGTGGTGAATATTCTGATGGGATTCGTTGTCATTCAGTTCTCACTGAACAGGTCCTATACAACATTCATCCAGATCGTGCTCGGCGGTATCGCTCTCCGGCTGTTCGTGATGGTGGCGCTGTTGTTGTTGTTCGTCGGCCTGCTGAAGTTCCATTCGGTCTCGCTGGTCGGCTCGTTGTTCGTGATGTATGTGATCTTTTTGACGCTTGAAGTGATCTACATCCATAAAAAAATTCAGAATTCTTAATCCAGTTATTACAGGTACAACGTGTTTTCTTGGATCCTCTTTTCAGAACATAATGCACACCCGGCGGTCGCGGATACGGTCCACGCTGCTGCGGACACGCTGGCACATGCCGCGGCCGGCGGTGAACACGGCGGTGATGAGAATCTCTTCACACGTCTGCTCCATCATATCTATGATTCCCGTGAGATCGAGCTTCCCTGGGGTCATGTTGAACTTCCGCATTTTCATCTGTTCGGACTCGACCTTTCGCTGACGAAGCATGTGGTGTTCCTCTGGCTTGCCGCGGCGATCCTGATCATTACGCTCTCCATCGTTGCACGCAAGAATACGAAGAACAGAGTTCCGAAAGGACTCGGTAATCTCGTTGAAGTGTTCGTTCTGTTCGTGCGCGACGAGATCGTCGTCCCGAATATGGGCAAAGCGGGATTGAAATATCTTCCGTACCTGCTGACGAATTTCTTCTTCATCCTCGTGATGAATCTTCTTGGTCTTATCCCGTACGGCGCATCCGCAACCGGTAACGTGAGCGTCACCGCAGGACTTGCGATCATCGCATTCGTGATGATCCAGATCTCGGCGATCCGCGCTCAAGGATTCGGCCACTATCTTGCGCATTTGACCGGCGGCGTTCACTGGGCGCTCTGGCCCATTATGATCCCGATCGAAGTGCTCGGTCTCTTTACCAAGCCGTTCGCGCTTTGCATTCGTCTGTTCGCAAATATGACCGGCGGTCACATCGTCATTCTCGCGCTCATCGGACTCATCTTTGTGTTCAAATCCCTTGCGGTCGCGCCGGTGTCGGTGGCGTTCGCGCTCGGGATCTATATGCTGGAATTATTTGTCGCATTCCTGCAGGCATACATCTTTACGATGCTCACGTCCCTCTTTATGGGTCTCGGCATGCCGGCGGAATCACACGGTCACGAACATTAATACAATAACTACATACATCAATAATCTACATATCATCTAACAGGAGATACAACAATGGAATCACTCGGTCTTGGATACTTAGCAGCAGGAATCGGCGCTGGCGTTTCTATCATCGGCGCAGGTCTCGGTATCGGTAAGCTTGCAGCAGCAGCAATGGAAGCAAGCGGACGCCAGCCGGAAGCGGCAGGACAGGTTCGTACATCGATGCTGATCGCAGCAGCGCTGATCGAAGGTGCAACATTCTTCGCACTCGCTATCTGCATCATCCTTGCAACGAAGTAATCTTTTACGCGGGACGGGGTTGACCCGTCCCGTATTCATTCAGTGAATCAGAGAATCCTATGTTAGATATCAATCCCGGATTAATCATTTGGACCAGGATCACCTTCGCGTTACTGGTGGTTGTCCTTGGAAAATTTGCTTGGAAGCCGATCCTTCAGGCGCTGCAGGCGCGTGAGCACGAGATCGCCGATGCATTGAAAAAAGCGGAAGAGGCGAAGAAAGATGCCGAACGCATGATGCACGAGAATAAGATCGCGATGGATAAAGCGAGCAACGAAACAGCCCGCCTCATCGCCGAAGGCCGCGCAATGGCGGAACAGTTGAAGAACGACATCGTCGCAAAAGCGAACGAGAGCGCAAAGAAGATGCTCGATCAGGCGAAGGATGAGATCTCCCGTGAGAAGGATGCTGCAATGACGGCACTTCGTTCTGAAGTGGCGGAACTTTCCATCTCTGTTGCGGAAAAGATCCTTGATGAATCGCTCGACGGTGCGAAACAAAAGAAGATGGTCGATAAAGTGCTCCAACAATTACAGAAGAACTAATGAGCAATCTACGAGTAGCAACACGGTATGCCTCCGCTTTGATGGAGCTGACCAATGAACAGAAGAAGTCCGATGCCGTTGCCGGCGATCTGATGATCGTGAAGAACGCGCTCGATGCATCGCGCGAACTCCGCAATCTGCTGGGGAGCCCTGTTGTGGCAAAGGAAAAGAAACAGGCGGTCATCCGCGACATCTTCAAGAAGAAGATCGGCGAGACCGTGCTCGGATACATCAATGAGATCGTTGTGAAAGGACGCGAGAACGTCCTCAGCGAGATCCTCACGCAGTATTTCATTCTGCGCGATGTTCAGCTCGGGATCGTCCGGGTGGAAGTGATGACCAGTGTCGAATTCTCCGCGAAGCAGGAGAAGGATCTGACGAAACAGCTCGAAGCGATGACCAAGAAGAAGGTCGAGATCTCGTTCAGTCTGGATACGTCGATCAAAGGCGGATTCATCGCGCGTGTGGGTGATACGGTGCTGGACGGCAGCGTGAAGCGTCAGCTCGAAATTTTGAAAGTGAAATTAAAACAAGGTTCGTTCAACAATTGATAAGGAACAACAACAATGGCTGAAGTTCGTCCTGATGAAATAACCGCGATACTCCGCAAGCAGTTAGCCGGATACGAAAAAGAAGTTGATGTGTACGATGTCGGCACCGTGCTGCAGGTCGGCGACGGTATCGCTCGCGTGT
>CALROS020000005.1:0-15263 GCA_943369855.1 Chitinophaga pinensis
CGGCCGAAATGACCGTATGCTGCCGAATTCTTGTAGATCGGACGAAGAAGGTTCAAGCGTTTGATGATGCCGCGCGGTGTCATATCGACATTCTTCACGAGGATCTTCGAGATCTCGCTGTCCGGCATCACGCCGGTGCCGAATGTCTGCACATAGATCGATACCGGTTCCGCAACGCCGATCGCATAGGCGACCTGGATCTGGCATTCTTCCGCAAGACCAGCCGCAACAACGTTCTTTGCGAGATGGCGTGTTGCATATGCAGCACTGCGGTCAACTTTGGACGGATCCTTACCGGAGAATGCTCCGCCGCCGTGCGGAGCGCGTCCGCCGTAAGTATCGACAATGATCTTGCGTCCCGTTAAACCGCTGTCTCCGTGCGGACCGCCGATCACGAAGTTTCCGGTCGGATTCACATAATATTTTGTCTTCTTATCAAGCAGTCGTGCCGGGATCACCTTTTTGATGACATTGTTGATGACATCATCTTTGATCTTCTTCTGGGAAACGGTCGGATCGTGCTGGGTGGAGATGACGACAGCGTCCACACGCACAGGTTTGCGTCCGTCATACTCGATCGTGACCTGGGATTTCGCGTCCGGGCGAAGATACGGCATCAATTTATTGTTCTTCTTGCGGATATCGGCAAGCTTCTTCACCAGCTGGTGGGAATACATGATCGCGGCAGGCATCAGCTCAGGAGTCTCGTTGTTCGCATATCCGAACATCATTCCCTGATCACCGGCACCGCCGGTATTCACACCCATGGCGATATCAGCAGACTGCGAATGGATGGCATTGAGGATGCCGCATGACTCAGCGTCGAATTTATATTCTGCTTTGGTGTATCCGATCTCTTTGATCGTTCCGCGAACAACTTCGTGAATGTCGATATACGCATTCGTGGTCACTTCGCCGGCTACGACGACCTGTCCGGTCGTTACCATGGTCTCGCATGCAACGCGGGAATATTTATCCTGTGCAAGAAGTGCATCAAGGATGGCATCGGAGATCTGATCTGCAACTTTGTCGGGATGTCCTTCGGACACGGACTCGGAGGTAAAAAGATAACGCATTGAGTATTGCTCCTGAGATTATGATTAAAAAGAAATTACAATTTCACTGTCTGGTTAATAGTATTCCAGTTCGGATGAATCGCCGATGTTGATCCGTTTGAATCCGCCGGTAATACGGGCATTGCTTCCGATGATCGAATCATCCAACAATGCTTTTTCGACGGCAGCATTCTCGCTGACGATGGAATTCTTGACAATTGAATCGATCACTGAAGCACCGTCCGCGATCGTTGCGTACGGTCCGATGACCGAGCGTTCAACTTTTGCCGTCGGGGCAATAAAGACCGGAGGAATAACAACAACACCTTCGTGAACACCATTGGTCTTTGTTTCGTTCAATAAATGGCGATTTGTCTCCAACAGTGTCTCCGGCTTACCGCAGTCGAACCAGCCTTCGATCGTGAAGGTAGTGAGTTTCTCGCCGCGTTCGATCATCGCCTGAAGTCCGTCGGTAAGCTGGTATTCATTCTTCGTCCGGACATCGCGTTTGATATTCTCCTTCAGACACTCGATAAGGATATCGGGATGCTTGATATAGTAGAGACCGACGATCGCCAAATTACTTGTCGGGTTCTCCGGCTTCTCGATCAATTTGGAAATAAATCCGTCCTTCACTTCGGCTACGCCGAATCTGCGAGGGTCCGGGACCTGCTTCACACCCAGCGTCGAGTATTCGCTCTTGATCATTTTGCCGAGATCGACATCGAACACTGTATCGCCGAGGATGATCAGAATCGGATCTTTGGAAATTGTATGACGCGAGAGATAGATGGCATGACCGAGACCGAGACGTTCTTCCTGCTCGACGAAATCGACCTTGATCTTATAGTTATCCGTGATGTATTCTTTGATCAGGTCCCCGAGGTATCCCACAATGATCGTCGCAGAATCGAATCCTTCCGCAATGATCTTGTCCATGATATGGCCAATGATCGGTTTGCCGGCAACATTCAAGAGTACTTTTGGAACAGTGTAGGTATGCGGCCGAAGACGGCTGCCGACTCCTGCCACAGGTATGATCGCTCGCATATTCACCTAAAAAATGGATTTAAAGTTACCGAAATTCAGTTTGAGAAGCAATGAAATGACCTCGTGTTTAGCGCATACCTGACCTGATCACATCATTCTGCCAATATTTTATGCGATTCAGCGTTCCAGAGCTCGGATTACTAATCCTTATATTTTTTTAATGTTTCACGGCTCCAAATCCTGCATCGGTGAAGTATATGTACATACAGATCGAACGTGCATTCAAGGGGGAAACAATGTCCTATAAACGGTATCATCTGCTGCCGGAGCAGAAGCGAATTCCATCTCAGCAGCCTATGACAGCGATCCATACTGCCGAAGGTCAACGGTACTCATCGCTGGTCATCGGCGAAGTATGGGAAAAAGGGAAAAAAGAGTTCGGGTTCTACTTCTTCAAGCGGGACCATTTCGGAAAGATCATTGCCAAGCATGAATACGGAAAAAAAACGCAGTACGGATGGGAGATCGTCCATATCATTCCCCCGTCCGAAGGCGGTACCGATGATGTCGGCAATCTCATGCCGGTCCATTGGGAACATGTACAACCAGAAGGATGAACAGATCACCGGACACCGGTAGAGAAAACCGCTGGATCGTATTGCAGTGATGAAGGTCAGTTTGTATATTCAACGAACCACAGGCACCATCTCAGGTCTTCATACCCTCATCCAAAGCAAACGAGCATCAATGCAGCACTCACATGATATGTTGGACATCGCCTTATTGCGCAGCGACAGGAATGCGTTCATTCTGCGGTGTCAAACGATCATTGATATCGTGACAAAGAACTTCGTCAAATCCGGTCTCTTCAACGCAGAACAATTGAAGGATGTCACACAGACGGTGAACGAGGTACTGATCGCCCGGCTCCCTGCTATCGAACGGAATTACAACGGAACATCGCAGATGGTAACATACATCAACGCTGTGATCCGAAATATCTGTCTTGATATCCATAAAAAAGAACAGAAGAGTATCACAGCGGTCCCGGTCGGCGAGCGCGATCATGCTGACGATGATGAACCGATCCTTACATCACTGATCATTCAGGACGAGTTACGCCGGTTCGCCGTCATCCTGAGATTATTCAACCGGCAGCAGCCGAAACTTCTGCTCTGCCTGAAACTGTATTTCCGGCTTCCGTTGACGCCGGCGGACATCACCGACTGCTTCGATCAGCTGCCGCCGGAAGAACTCTCCGGCCTTCTGGCACTGTTCGGGTCAGGATATGACGAGCGGCTTGAAAGCGAGAATTTCAATATCATTGCCCCGCTGATGAACCGGAAGGAAGATTCAGTGACATCCGGCGCGTCTCTGAGGCGGTGGAGTAACGAGCAGGTCATCAGGATCATCGCCATGCTCAACAAAGGATCGCTGCAGCGGACACACACGAAAGAAACGATCAGAACGCTGCTGGATTATTATTCACAACAATAACGATATTTATGGATACGAACATCAATGTTCATTCTTTCTTCACGTCCGACGGTCATTTGAACGAGAACGGCACATCACTCTATGCTGATGCACTTCTTCTGAATAAACTGCAAAAACTTCCGTCGCAGATCACCGAACATGTGGGATCGTGCAACGATTGCAAAGAGCTGGTATTCGGACTTTATGAAGTTATGCAGGAACAACCGTTCAACGCATCACTTCCCCACCCTTTTCTTGATGCGCCATCAAAGATCCTCTCATTTCCTGTCTATTATAAAGCGGCGGCAATATTCATTCTTGCTGTGGCAGGAGGAGCGGTCTTCTATATTTTCTCACCGCGGGGATCGACTGATACGCCTCCTCCGGTCCACGCAACCATTCCGTCCGCCGTTCCCATCGATACAACAACTGCGGTGAAAGAGGACGGCAAACATATGATCGCGGAGAATTCACTTCCTTCTGACAATCTGGAGGATCTTGTCCACTCCAATTTCCGATCGGCGACGATCGAAGTCTTGACACCCGATGCGGAAGCGATCGTCTCATCGCCGATCAAATTCCAATGGAAAGAATATCCCCGTCCGGTGATCCTGAAGATTTTGAACAACAAGGATGTCCCAGTTCTGACATCGAATGTGAAGGGCAACTCATTCGTCACATCGAGATCATTCTTACCCGGATTGTATTATTGGAAATTGGAGGATGAGGGGGAACTGTTGTTTGTGGGGAAATTCTTCGTACGATGAAATTCAGCGGCCGATCAACACAAAGCCGCTCCACTTTCCGGGAAACGCGGTCTCTTTCGATCTGATCATGGAAAGTTTTGCCGAACGCAGCGAAGCACTGAATTGTTTTCCTTCGGCGAGATTCCCGTAGAATTCATCCATCAGACGGTAGGTCTGTTTGTCGGAAACCTTCCACAATGAGAAGATCACATTCTGTGCACCGGCATACAATAACCCGCGTGACAGAGCGATCATCCCCTCACCGTTCACCAATTGACCGACACCGCTCTCACAGCTGCTGAGGACCACCAACCGAGCTTTCAACTGCAGGTTGAACGTTTCGTTCACATACAATACGCCGTCATCATCGATCTCCTCAAGATCCGGCTGGGAAAAGATGACCGCCGACAGTTTCGGATCACGTTCATTGATGAATCCATGCGTTGCGATATGAAGGATGTCAAAGTTCGGTGCATTCGCTTTGAAGTTATGCTCGGTGGCTGACGAGAAGAGGAATGTGGATGCGGAGATATTGTGATGCCGCATGCGCTCGCCGATCGACGTGACCTCATCTTCCGAGAACTTCAATTCATTGAATCTCTTCCCATCCAGCGTGATCGAACGGACATCGGACACTCCGCTCTGTTCGGCAAACGAGCGGTTCGCGAACAGATCACTCCCCTTTGATGAATCCTTGAATACCGGAGCGAATCCGGCGAAATTCATCACCGAGCTGATGTTCGTTTCTCGGCCATCCCGCGGCAGCGAACGAAATGCGGCTGAATATGTGTATGTAACATCGTACCGGCTGATCAGATATTCCGCTGTGCTGAAATCAACCGAATTCTTGTGCTGACGAATGACCGGGAGAGCTTCGAACGGTAAGGAATAGAGCATTCCATCCGGGACGATCGAAAGGCGTTTCTTTCCCGAAACGAACGGAATGATCGGTCTCATGAGACCGGAATATAACGCCGTTCCGGTGCTCCAGTATGCCTGAGGATCGAATGTTTTCAATGCGGTGGTGAATTTGCGGACGTCCTGAACGATGCTGTAGAATTCCGGTAATCGTTTCACCGTCAGTGATGTCTTTGTGAGAACAAAGGCATATGCTACACTGTCGTCATTCATATATTCGATAAGTGCTTCATCCGCCGTCAGCGCATGTTGTGCAGCGGTGACCGAGAGGACCTCTTTGGCATATTTGGAGATAAAATACTCCGGGTATTTCTTTTCGAACAGTTCCACCATCGCCTGATGCTGCCGGGAGATCCTGAAATACTCGAGTTGCGCATCATACTCCGAACCGGCATTCCGTTTCAACGAAGAAGGAGAACGGGAGAGTCCCGTTTCCAGGAAGGTCAATCGTTCGAGCAGCCGCTGTTCTTCCGCAAGCAGCGAGTCCGGGATCGCACCGTTCTTTTTCGCTTTATTATCCGCCAATCGGTCGAGCAGCACGTTCCCTTTACTCCTGTCCGCGATCAAGAACGCATCGGTCAGATATTTCCGTGACCCCGTCAATTCAAAGAGCCGAATGGAGACCCTGCATCCGTTTCGATAGATGGCTGATGCGTGCTGAGCCAGGAAGAATTTTGAAGCATCCGATGAATACTGACGGCGAAGATCATCGATCATATCCATCGCTTTCAAACGGAATACCTGAGAATATTTCAGATCGTTCAGCGATGCCCCCTGCACATATTTTAGTTCATAGGTCCGGGCAATACTTTCCAGATCCTCGATCAATCCCTTTTTATCAACGGTCGTATGGAAGATCTCATGAGGAAGTTCTTCCGTATTGTGAGGGATGTGGATACCGGTCAGCACGGTCAACGCCGTATCATAATTCCGCAGTGCATCATCAAATTTGTTCATTCGCACAGCAAGTTCACCGCGATGACGCCACAGCTGTGCCGATACCGAATTGTTCTTCTCTGATACGATCCGCAGCAGAGCACGAGCTTCGTCAAAATACCATCGTGCGGAATCATAGTTCTGCAGCGCGGTAAAGACCTTTCCGATGGAAGAATGCAGTGATACGATATCAATCCTGTCATGATGGTCGTTCACACGTTCGCGGATTGCGAGAGCCTTCCGATAACATGATAATGCTTTCGTATATTGACCGGCCTCGCTGTAAATACCGGCGATGGTCTCAAACGCAAAGCCGTTCTCCGGATGATCTGCACCGAGCGACGACTCACATATTTGAAGTCCTTTTTCAGCCATTCGAACAGCCTGTTCAGCATTCCCCTGACGGAGAAGGACCTCACCGAGGAAGGTGTAATATACACCGATGGCAGACCTATTCTCAGGATAGTTCCGCTCGTAGATCTCCAGCGCATGCTGAAGATATTCCGCTGCCTTTGCATAATCTCCGGAGGCAAAATAGATCTCGCCGAGTTTGGCGCACGCACTGGCAACATTTGCATACCCGTTCATATGTAATGAATCGTAGATGGCCAGCGCCATTCTTCCGTGCTCGACCGCCCGTGTATACTCCGATTGATCAGCAAGGGTTGACATAGCGTAGATATGATTTGTGGCAGCTTCAGCAGACATCGAAAGGTTCAGATCAGTAAGGATCTTCAATGAACGGTCGAACAACACCAGCGCGGTATCAAAACGGTTGATGTCTTCACAGACCGAACCAAGCATCAACAATGTATTCGCAAGTTTCAGATTCTTACCGTTCTGAATCTGCGATTGGATATGCACTGCATTCCTGAGTGCCGTCATTGCAGCCGGATAGTCCCCTTTTGCTTTCTGAGCCAGTCCAAGTGCATAGTACGAAGAGCCGGTCCTTTGATCACCCGGACCAACCGTAGCGATGTTGAATGCGATACTTTTCTCCGCGTAGGTCACGGAGCGTTGAAAATCTCCAAAGATGGAGTAACAGTAACTCAGATTGGAATAGATCGCTCCTGCATGCAGGCATCCGGAGCACCGGCCTTCTTCATGAAGCTGCTCCAATTCCTGTTCGATCAGGACAACCTCTTTCAGATTCCCCAGACGCAGATCACAATTCGCAGCACCCAACTGTGATTCTACATACTCTTTGATCAGTCCTGTTGATCTGTATATATCCGATGCTGATGCATACAATCTTTGTGCACTGTCATATTGCGCCTGAGCGTACAATCCATCGGCATTTCTCATTATATCGGCAGCGGCGGGAGGTACAATACCGGTTTGCCCCGAAAGCACTATCTCCGGCAGCAACGCACTGAATATGATGAACAACAGATATTTCGTCATGAAGTGAAGAATCGGAAAAAAAGGTATTTTTTTTCATTCCGCGCCTCCAAAAAAGGGGCGGCGGACAGTATATGTACGGGAAGAGAAAATACACCACCCAAACTCATCATGAACACACAGGAGGAGAACTTATGTCCACGACGATCTCAACAATCGCATTAATATTGATGTTAGGGGCAGCGATATTTTCTAATACAGAGTATAGTCAATCCTGCAGCAACACGGAAGTCTGCGGCGGACCGTCCGGCACCTTACCTCCGCCGCCCGTTTATTGACATAAGCATTCAGCCCAATTCCCCTTTCAATGTTTGGTCGAGGGGAAAATTTTGATGAACTTCTCTTGGCTTTTTAAGGTAAAGAAAAATTCAACAAAGGGAAAGAATGTCAATTTTTGTTTACCTGCCCCAAAGAACATGCAGTATCTATTAAATTTTCGCTGATAATGCGCTGAATTTCGATGGATATTATGGTTTGAGATCCCACGCCCGGAGGTTTTCGATCATTGTATAATTCGTCAGATCGAACTGTATTGGGGTAACGGAGACTTTATTATTGAGAATGGCCCGCTGATCGATATCCTCTTCCTCATCCAGTTCGACCAATTCCCCTTTGAGCCAAAAATACTGTTTATTTCCGGGATCGCGGCGGGCTTCAAATTCATCATTCCAGACAGATTTCCCCTGTTTCGTGATCACGACACCATTGATCTCGTTCTCAGGGACTGGAGGGACGTTCACATTCAGCAGTGTTCCATTCGGAAGGCCATGCTGAACGATCTTTAATGCAAGTTGTTTGGCAAATTTGGCAGCGTAGGTGAAATCCGGATTGGGCTCGAATGTGGTAAGAGAGACCGCAAAGGACGGAATGCCGAGGATCGTCCCTTCTGTTGCAGCAGAGACCGTCCCTGAATAGATGACGCTGATAGCAGTGTTGGAACCGTGATTAATGCCCGAAATAACGAGATCAGGCTTTTGTTTCATGATATTCCGGATCGCGAGTTTTACACAGTCTGCAGGAGTCCCATCAAGGGCATACCCGAAGAAGACTCCTTCTTTCTTCATCTCACGCATTCTCAGAGGCCGGTGCATGGTGATCGCGTGGCCGACGGCACTTTGCTGGCTATCCGGTGCAACGATTGTTACATCGGCAATGGTGCGAAGTTCTTTAACGAGAGCAGCAAGTCCGTCCGAAAAGATTCCATCGTCGTTCGAGACCAAGATCGAGAGTTTTTTTTCCATAAGCGGCTCCTTTCCTTTTAAAATACAAAACGGTGTCCATAAAGAACACCGTTTGTTTTTGGCCGCGGGAGTGGATCCCGCCAAACATCGTCGGAACGTCGCGAACAACGCTCCGCTTGAACCGGTGTTTTTAGGTCTACAATACAGGTATAAAACACAAAAGGCATCCAAGGATGCCTTTTGTAGTAGTAGCGGGGCTAGGACTTGAACCTAGAACCTTCGGGTTATGAGCCCGACGAGCTGCCAATTGCTCCACCCCGCGATCAATAGTTAACAAATATACACATTAATATGACATCAGTCAAGGTATGTTTGTTGATACGATCGATTTTTGCGCGCGAGGTTCTCGGACACACAAAACAAAAAAAATGATTCTCCTTACTCCCGCTTCCTGAGCATTATTTTACCAGCATCATTTTTTTGACGAGCCGCTGATTCTCGAATGACACAGTGTAGAAATACACACCGCTGGAAATCCCCGAAGCAGAGAACGGAACCGAGATGATATGTCCCGCCTCAGCATTTTGATCGAACACCGTTGCGACCTCCTGACCGATCGAGTTATAGATCTTTACCACGGCGCGTCCGTTCTTCGGAAGCGTGAACTCGATCATCGTGGACGGATTGAACGGATTCGGATAATTCTGCGCCAGCGTGAATACCTTGGGCACCAGACCTACTTCCGTTTCGACTGCTGTATTCAGAACGAACTTTCCGTCACGGTCGATCTGTTTCAACCGATACGCATATTTTCCCGCACGAAGATGTTCATCCGTAAATGTATATGAATGTTCAGTTGCAGATGAACCGGAACCTTCGACATATCCTGCTTTGATCCATTCGCGCTCATTGGATGAACGTCCGATCTCTGCCCGCTGAATCTCAAAACCGGCGGAATTCACTTCTGTTGCCGTAGACCATTGCAGCCGAACTTCCCTCTGCTTCCCTTCCGCTGTAAATGACTTCAAGACGACCGGTAGGGCACCGAGGGATATCGGTTCAGATTCGATCTGCGGCAAGGAACCTGTGTTCGCCTTGATGGTGAACACTCCGCCGGAAGGAATCGTCTGTGAGATCATCACAGTATCAAAGTTCGAGATGGAAAACGCCGCAATTCCATTAACGACATTCTTCACAACTGCACCTGTCAATGCATCCCCTTCGTTGAATCCTGTTCCTTGAGTAAGAGTGACACTGCCGGCATAATCACGCGCTACGTTATTGAATGTGTCTTTCACGGTAACAGCGAACGAATCCAGCGGAAGATCGGGCATTGTTCCGAATACATATGACATCACCATATGATGTGCCGCGGCATGATGAACGAAGAATGTATTCGAGAGACCAAGTTCCGGTCCGCCCGGAGCCTTCTTCACTTTTACTGCAATGCTGTCAGCCGCATTGATGCGGACAGATTGAGACGAAAGGATACCATTCGAAAATACTGCACTCGTATCCCCTCCGATGAACACGGCACCGGCCGGCTGGGAACTGAAGACAACTTTTTGTGCGAACGAATTGAGGATATTTCCCTCACTGTCCCTCGCCTTTACTTCAACCGCAAACGGAACTCCTGCTGTCTGCTGGCCGATGGATCCGCCGCCGACCATCTCGACCGTAAAATGATGCAGAGGATTGGTCGCAAATGCAACACGCACCGATTGATCCGAGACGACATTCGTAAATGTATATCGTGCAAGCGAATCTACACGGACTCCGTTTACAGCGACCGTATCCACATGATAGCTCACGTCTGCGTTGAACGTAATCGTCGTATCGCGTCCATACAGCACAACAAGCGTGTCATTGGGAGAGACCGAACCGTTCGGTCCGACAGCAACGATGATCGAATATTGATTGATGGAGTAGAATGCCGTGACCGCATGATCGTTCGTAACGTTGATGAATGAATATGCCGCCGTTGAATCAATGATCCTCACTCCATCCACCACGAGACTGTCAAAATGATAGCCGGTATTCGGGGTAAAATGGTACCGCAGATCGCCGCCGTATGCCACCGATGAACTTCCATCGGGTGTTATTGATCCATTCAATGCCGATGATGTGATCGAGAAATGATCGATGGAATTGTAGACAGCGATCGTGTGATTCGCAGTGACCGAAGTGAACGTGTACGATGCGAGCGAATCAACGCTGACACCGTCCACCTTCACACTGTCCAGATGATTGCCGCTGTTGGGCATAAAAGTGAAGGATTGTGCATTGCCGTAGACTACATCCAATACTCCATTCGGTGAGATGACGCCGTTCACCGATGAAGCAGTAAGAGTGAAATGATCGATGGAATTGAAGATCTCGATCGTATGGTTCGCATTGACCGCAATGAACGAATATGAAACGGTGGAATCCACAAGCACTCCATCCACTCTGACGCTGTCCAAATGATACCCGGTGTTCGGTGAGAATGCATAGGAATGTGTCGTCCCGTGAATGACATCAACAGCTCCGGCGGGAGTGACAGAGCCGTTCACGGAGGATGATGTTACGGTATAATGATTGATGGAATTATAGACAATAATGGAGTGTGAAGAGGTCACTCCAATGAAAGTATAACTCACCGTTGAATCGACCCTTACGCCGTCCACAACAAGACTGTCCAAATGATAACCGCCGTTCGGAGAGAATGTGAACGAGGTGTCTGCACCATGGAAAAGCGATACGGTTCCTGATGGTGTTATGGAACCATTCACTGCCGATGCGGAGATCGTATAGGTATTCTTCGAGTTGTAAACAACGAGGGAATGATTCGCTGAGATATTCAGGAGCGAATACGAATGAGTTGAATCCAGAACAGTAATTCCGTCGACCTTCAGACTGTCAAAATGATAACCGGCATTCGGACCGAATGTGAATGTTGACTGTTCGCCGTACGTGACGTCGGTGCTTCCATCCGGAGTGACCGAACCATTCACCGATGAGGAAGTAATTGTGTAATGATCGATGGAATTATATGACTGTATCGAATGATCACCAGTTACATTGATGAATGTGTAGGATGACGTAGAATCATTGATCTTCACACCGTCAACACGAAGACTGTCAAAATGATATCCCGTATTCGCCGAGAATGTTACGGTCGTATCCCGGCCGTAAAGGATGTCGATCGAACCGGAAGGCGTGATGACCCCATTCGCAGAAGTTGCAGTAATAGTATGATGGTCCCGCGAGGTATAGACGATAATATTCCTCGCAGCTGTCACATTGATGAATGTATACTGCGATACCGAATCAACAACGGAACCATCCACCCTGACGCTGTCGATATGATAACCGGTCCCGGCCGAGAACGTGACCGTTGTATCGTGACCATAACCGATATTGATCGTTCCGTTCGGTGTTATGGTCCCGTTCCCGATGAGTGATGCTGATACGGCGAACCGGTCGATAGAGAAGTACGCATCGATGGTGTGTGATGATGCAACGGAATTGAATGAATAAGAGGAGACCGCTCCCGCATCTACCCCATCCACGATCACGCTGTCGATATGATATCCGACTGAAGGAGTGATCGTATACGATTGATTGTTCCCGTCCGCAACCCCGGTGGAGCCGTTCGGTGAGATCGTTCCGCTGCCGTACGCAGCGGATGTGATGCTGTATGCCTTCGGTTCACCGATCGCAAAATCACCGAGTGTTGAAACGGCAGATGCCTGTGTTGACGTCGCTGTCCGCGTACCGACAGTCGTCGGTGACCACACACCGCTGTTATATCTGCGGACGATATAATTGTTCGAATTTGAGCCTGCGTCCTTATCCCCTGCAACGAATTGGAAGGTCGGACTCACATCGGTGAATGAAGCGCCGTTGTTCGTCAGTGTATAATATCTGTTCACATTCTTTGCCGTATCAATTCCGGAAGAAGTGACACCCGGATGATTCGTATTGATACTCTTTGCGAGAACATATCCCGGTGAAGAAACCGAATTGAAAGATGCTGTCACCGGTGTATAATTCAGAGAATCACCGACATGGTACGTGACCGTCGGCGAACCTGCCGGGATATTATGCTGAAGATCTCCGAAGACAAATCCGGTCGTCCGCGCGACCGTTCCGGAAGAACCAACAGAAAGAATGTTACCGTTTGTGCGGACCTTTGCTGTCACAAGATTCAATGAATCAATCACCGTGACATTCCCGAGCAGTGTTGCATAGCCTGCTCCGTTCAGCCGCAATTTACCGAATGATGTGCCCGCGATAGACGGTGACGCTGCAGATAGAATGACCGATCCCGTGCCGCCGGATGTTCCACCGGTATTGAGCCAATTTCCCGCGACGGTAATATTGCCGCTGCCCATTGTGATCGCGCCGGCGCTGTCCACATTTCCGGTGACAGACACGGCAGGATTATTCATGCTGAGATTGACAGGTGCATTCACGTACCATGCTCCGTTCACGGTCAGCGTTCCGCTGTTCGGAACTTTTGATCCGGCGCCGCTCATTGTCAGATTCTGATAGCTGAAATTCGTCCTTACGATCTGAGTGGACGCTCCATTATACCGCACTCCCCCTGTGCCGACGGTGAATGTACCGGAATGATTCCAATTCCCGCCGAGTGTGAACAATGCGGTCCCTTGTGTGATCGCACCGGCACCGGAGATGTCACCGCTGATCACGACAGGATTATTACCGAGGGTTGTGGTCGAACCGACAGCCCAGTTTCCGTTCACTGTTAACGTCCCAGCGCCGATCGTTTTCGTCCCGGCTCCGCTGAACGTAAGATCCTGGTATTGCGGTACGATAGAAACTGTTTGTGCAGCTGCGCCATTATAATTCACACCGCCGCTGCCTGCTGCGAAGGCACCATTGTTCGTCCAGTTGCCGGCAAGCGAGAATGCACCGCTGCCTTGAAGGATTGCACCGGTTCCCGTAAGATTTCCGGTCAGTGCGACGGCTGTATTGTTCGTCGAGAGATCCATTGGACTGTTCGCCAACAGATTTCCTGCGACCGTCAATGTGCCGCCTGATGTCGTTTTGATCCCGCCGTTCGACAAGGTCAGGTTTTGGTATGAGAATGAGGTCGGTACCGTTTGGATGACTCCGCCTGCAAAATCAAGCGTTGTTCCTGAGCCGAGCGTAACAACGGAGAATGCAGGAAACGCAGTTGCAGTTACTGCACTGCCGATCTTGAGCGAACCGGAAGTGAGAAGAAGCGTTCCTGTAGACGTAATCTGATTTCCACTGTCGCTGATTGAAGAATTCGCCGTGACATTCCCGATCCGCAGTGTGGAGACCGTTACGGGCTGCTGCAGGGAAAGTCCGTTCACCGCATTGGAACGAAGATCGTTGAATGTCGTTGAGAACGTTCCGCCGATCACTTTCGCACCGGCACCGTTAAAGTCCACCACCGAAGTGCCTGATGTGAATGCATCGGCTGCAGAATTATTGAGCCATGAACCTGTCAGTGAGAGCGTTGCTGCTGTTCCGGGAGCGAATGTTCCGGCGGTCAACACGAGCGAGTCCAGCGTGAGACTTGTGATGCTTCCGCCGACAGTGAGCGCCTGTCCCGGCTTATTCACCGTGAGCAGATTGAATGCATTCGTGGTGACCGTTCCGTTGATGGATTGCGATGCTGAACTGTTGTTGAAGATAAGATTGCTTCCGTTCGCCGTAAAAGTACCGCCGTCCCGCGTGAAGTTCCCACCGACGGAGATAATATTCGGAGTGACCGGGGCCGTGAATGTATGGAAATTCTGATAGAAGTTTCCGTTGATATTCAATGTTGTCAAAGAACCTGAATACGTAAGCGCACGCGCTGTACCCGAACCGATCAACTGAAGATGATTAAAGGTTTGAGAAACTGCGGTTCCGCCAATAGTGAATGCCGCTGCCGGATTAAGATAGACTGTACCGTTATTCGAAACGAATGCCGTTCCGTTTGCAACGGACCAATTTCCTGTCACACGAATCTTTGACGGTGCGGAGAATGCTCCGTTCGTCAGCGTAAAATTAGCGACCGAGATACTGTCGATACCATTGGCAAACTTCACGGAATCAGCTGCTTTGTTGACAGTAAGATTTCCGAAAACAAGAGGTGTGACCGTCCCGCCGACAATCTGCTGGGTTGTTGCATTGTTAAAGGTGATAGTGTTCGCACCTCCGGTAAAGGTCCCTCCTGTTCGCGTGAAATTTCCTCCAAGATTGAAATTCGTCCCTGCCGTGAACGTACCATTGGACTGGATAAAATCTCCGGAGACATTCAATGTTGCCGGCGGTGTGAATGAATGGAACTTCTGGAGCAGATAACCGGCCACGTTGAGTGTTGTTGTCGTAGTCATGGTAAGCGTACGGACCGTCGCATTGATCGAATCAATGATTACGTTATTGAATGACAGTGCAGCTGCTGTCCCAATAGTAGCATTCGCCGCAGGCTGGAAGTAGACCGTTCCGCTGTTGTGCGTGAATGTTCCTGCTGCTGCGCACGCGAAGTTCGAGGTCAGTCTCAGTTTGTTCGGTGCAACAACTGTTCCATTCGTGATGGT
>CALROS020000006.1:0-14832 GCA_943369855.1 Chitinophaga pinensis
TTCGCCGCCGAGATTCCACAGATCACCCATCGCGGCGACGTAGGCGGTGTTCGTATCACGCGGATGAAGGACGATGCGTGCGATCGCTTTGCTCTCTTTCAGTCCGACATTCTTCCATGAACCGCCTCCGTCCGACGACAGATAGACGCCGTTCCCCCAGCTGGTGCTGTTCCGGTCGTTCGCTTCTCCGGTGCCGACCCAGACGAATTTATTCTTCATCGGCGATACGGCAACGGCGCCGACCGCAGCGACCTCTTCTTTCTCAAAGACGGCGGAGAACGATGCTCCGTTATCTTCGCTCTTCATCACGCCGCCGGTCCCGAGTGCGACGTAGAATGTGGCGATATCCTTCGGATCGAAGACGATATCCGATACTCGTCCCCCCATGATCGCCGGTCCGATGCTCCGCGCTTTCATCGAAGCGAGCAGCGGATTCTGCATTGACGGCTTTTCTGGCGGAACAGCCGGTTTCTTCTGCGCGGTCAGCGAAAGGAATACTGTGACAAAGAGAACAACGAAGGTTATGGAACGGCGCATGCGGGATTCCTTTAATGGTAAATAAAATGATCGAGCGAGAAATCGAATGTCAATATTGGTCACATCAGGCAACAGGAATTGATGGCTTCACATTCCTTAATTCTCCGTGCCCTCTGTGGTGAAACTCTATACCAACCGCGCGAAGCGTTTATTGGAGTCCGGGAAATCGACTCCCAGAGCGAACCAGGTGAACAGACCAAAGATACCTGCTGCGATGATCGAAGTCCAGTTGAATTGTACGGATGGGAGAGAAATATCCGTCTTGATCATCGTAAAGATGATGCCGGAGAGAACGCTGAGAATGGCCATCAACTGATAGAGCCGGAGTTTTCCGAGGATCGGAGTCTGCGGTTCGCCGCGGAACGATTCCTCAACAAATCGTCCCATGCCGTTCAGGATCAGATACATTCCCGCGATGAATGTCGGCGGAAGAGAGAGGGACCAGAACCGCGCAAGGATGACGCCGGTGACGATATTCCATAGAATAGAATAGAGCGGTGTGGGATGAACGGGAATATCCTTCAATCCCGCCAGACGAACAACGCGGCTGCGGGGATGCGTGTAGCGAATACCGACAATTTCATTTGACCTGTGACCATGACAGCATCCTTGAACCAGGCATCGTAATCGGCCAGCGGCTTGAATAAGGGGACCTGCCGTCCCGAAAGCAGCGAAGAGCAGCCAGATGTTCGTCCCGGTGAAATGTCCGATCACGCATCCGAACATTCCGCCGATGAGACCGCCGTAATATCCGTACGGACGAAGAAGAGCAGGTGAGCCTTCAATGAACTGCGCCCACAATGCGGCACAGATGAGTGAACTGAACGCGACGATCATCGTTGCGACGAGTGCGTCTGTTCCCAATAGATACCCGATGATGCTGAGTCCGACGAAAGTCCCCGCGCCGGCATACGCGCCGTGATTGATCACGCGGATGCTTCCGAAGCGCCATTCCTTCCAGGAGTTTGCGAGCCGCTCTGAAAATGTACGGAGCTTCTTCCACACTTCACGGATGCGCAGTACGCCGAGCGCGGTAATGATGCCGCCGGCAACATCAAGAATGGAATGCATTCCGGTCGTCACACAGCTGACAGAGATCGCGAATGCAAGAAGCATCAGCATCGATCTGCGGCGGGGAAAAGTCTGTGCGAGCGCCGAAGCGGCGATGAATGCCCACACAACATGGAACGACGGGAATGCCGCGACGGGACCGTCGTACGAACGCTCGTGCATCAGCAGTTCGCCGACGATGGATGACGGAATGAACGGGCGCGGCGTGGCAGTGAACGGAATGACCAGGAAACAACCGATGATGAAGACCGTTGCGATCAGTCCGCGAACTGCGAATTGCCGGAGAACTCTCGAAGAACGTGCGATGAACGGAACAGAGAGAACGAGAATATAGGTGGAAGCATACAGGATCTCCGTCCACTCTATCACAGGCAAAGAATATTCGAATGGAATATACGAATCGGCTGCGTCCGCAGAGGCGCCGATCACCAGAACAAGTTCGTATGCAATGAGCCACGGGATGAACACAAGCAGAAACACCGATGCACGTTCCCACCGTGTTGGCATCCGGTCCTCATCTGCGGGAAGAGAGATGAGCGTTCTCGGAAGCTTGCCGAATCGTTCAGCGAGGTCTTGCTTCTCGAATCCGAACACGAGTGCTGCACAGCCGAGCATGACCGCCGGCGTGACGAGCCATGCGCCGCTGGATGACCCGGTGATGACGGAGAATCCGAAACAGATGAGACAGAACCCGATATAGATGGGATGTGAGAGGTAGCGGTAGACTGCATCATGGACGAAGATCGGGGGAGGATACGCATTCATCGGCATTCCCCGTCCCAGCAGGATGAGCGATGTCATTCCCGACATCAGCAGGAACGATCCCGCGAACAGAATGACCAACGCAAGTTCCACCGGCACATTGACCGGGAGTGTGATGAACCATGCTGTTTCCTTCGCCCAAAGAATGAGCAGCAGCGGCAGGAACAGTGTGAACAGACTTCCATAGAGAATTTTTCCATAGCGTGATGACATATTCATACGAACCTCACGATCTCGTGAATGGAATATCCGGATGAAATATTCCCATCGCACGTCAGCGAACTTCCGCTGAGCCATTTGCATTCATCCGTGTGAAGGATGTTCTTCGGAATGACCGACTCGATGAGCGGTACCTTTTTCAGCGCGGTGTTGATCAGCGCGCCGCTGCGGATCACCGTGGATCGGTTCAAGGACAGTGCCGTTGTTCCATTGACCGACCTGATCATTGAATCGTTGATCATACCGCACTCGATCTCCGAGCCGTTATGGAGGAGAAGTGTCAATGGATGGGCCCCTTTCCAGTCGATCCACACGACGGAATCCGTCGGCGACACGAACCGTCCCCAACGGAGTTCGTCGATCGGCAGTTTCCACGGCGGGATGGTCATCTCGAGGAATTCCGCATACCCGATTCCGTGAACAGTCTCACCGCCGATGGTCAACAATGCATCCGCACCGGGCATATGACAGCACCAGCGGATGGAACCATGTTCATTCTGCAGCAGTGTGCGTTCGACCGGAGAGAATTTCTGCTTCCAAGTTCCGTGGACATTCAATCCTTTACACGACCATTCGATCACATCGTCATTCAGAAGAGGGAACTCAGCGGCAAAAAGGGAAGTGGAAGATGTCGGGGGACGTTGCTGACCGCATTGCAAAAGAGAAGAGTAGTGCAGTGACAATTGTTTCCATGAAAGACGCGCCGCATATACAATGACCGCAGAACCATCATCGGCGATGCAGTCCAAATACCACTTGGCAAGATGGAAACCAGATTCCATTTCGGTTTGGTTGTGCTGATAGAACACGGAAAACGCGGATCAGACGGATGTACACGGATAGATCATTGTACATCGAACCGTTCGCACAAAGCGAACGGTTCGATCAAAATTTTTTCTCCGCGCCGATCCATTCTTTCCGTGTCATCCGTGTTCTATTATAGTCCGATCATTTCACATACGAATCGATCACGCGCTCGATAGCGGCGGAACAGACGGGATCGAATCCGACAAGACTAAGCGAGAACATGCGGCAGTCCAGAGCAGGACGGTAGATCCCTTTGGAGACATATCCCGCACCTTCGAATGTTCCGACGACTCCTTTGAGTGCAGGGTCCTTAATGATGGCTTGTTCCGCATCATACAGCGGCTGCCGTTTCGTGTAATAATCCGGTGCGAGCCGATCGAGTTTTCCGCGGAGTGCTTCGATGGAATCGTATTCTGCTTTTCTCCACGTGGTGGGGACGGACGTGGATGGAGTGACGAACGCTTTCCATTTCAATGTCTCGCGGTTCGTAGCGGCGGTCAGGTTCGGCTCCCACGGTTCCACGCCTGCTTGATAGAAATCGTTATACGAAACGGATGATGTATAATACTCATCGCCGAGTCCGGCGAACGAATGACCGAGTTCGTGGACGAAAACATAATCCATCTGCCATTCCATTCCTTTGATGTCCGAAACGGTGAAACACGTTGTGTAGAAATTATAGATGCCGCCGCCGCCGTAGCGGTTGTCGTTCACAAGAATGGCCACAGCATCATACGGGACCTGTCCCGCAATGTCGCGCAGCGTGCGGTTCTCTTCGGTGAGCACGTAGCGTGCGCTGCCGAAGGTGTCATACATCGTTCCGAGCGCGTTCTCTTTCCATTCATTCTTGCTTGGTTTGTCGATGCCGCTCTCTTTGGATTCCACTTCAACGGTCCAGACGTTGAAATCCTTCTTCCGTTCCTTGAACGGCGATGTCCCGAACAATACATCGGTATAATGTTTCGCATCATCACGGAACTTTTGCATGTCCGCTTTTGAGTATCCATCCCCGAGAATGAGCAGGTCCACTTTTTTATCGGACGCGCCGTTGTCGATCAGTTTTACGGACTTGAACTGCGCTGTCCGTTTCTGAGCGTTCACGAGCGATGTGTTGTTCGGATCAATGACCGTGGAGAACATCTCATGGAAGATCATCTGCTTGTCGCGGCGGGAGATGGTGAGCTGTACTTTGTTCTTCGGGAAAGGAATGCGTGCAGTCTCATGGAACGTCTTCATCACGCCCGCGAGCGCCTCGTCTGTGGAATGCCATTCGTTGAACATGCAGGAGTATCCGCGGGAATAGATCATTGCACCGCTCTGCGTGTCGAAGATGCGGAGCATGTATTCACCGTAATTCAGATTGTCCAGCAACTGCGTCTTGCTGCCGGACCAGATCCCTTCGTCATAGATCTTATCGAGCGCGAAGATCTCCGTCCCTTTCGTTCCGGTGTGGTAGTAATCCACGCGCATGGTCTTGTCCTTGAAGAATTGATCGAAGGATTGTGAGAACAGAACAGCGGGGATCAGAAAGAACAGAAATGATATTTTTTTCATAGTAGTATCTTCTGTAAAATAGTTGGTGCCGTAAGTGTAGTTGTAGGACACCTTCAAGGTGTCCTACAACTATGAAACACTGTTATTTCTTTACCCGCTCTTTGATCTTCTCGATCGCTTTCTTCGCCGCACCGCTTGCGCCGTCGTTCTTCTTGTCAGCAAGCACTTGTAAAGCGGCAAGATGTGATTCATTCCCGTTATCGCCGAGGAAATCCGCTGCGTTATATTTCACGGAGTAGGATTTGTCATTCAGCAGCGAAGCACAAAGGGATCTCACATCATCGCGGGTCTTGCCGTACTTCTTCAGGATGTTCATTGCCGTATTGCGGCCGAGCGCTTCGGCGCCATAGAGGACCTTCTTCATCGCAACATTCACCGCTTCAACCGAGTCCACGCGTGCGATGCCGTTCAGCGCGGCATTTGCCACCTGATTGCTGTACGACCAGACATCATACCGTGCTTTAATGAACGGTATAGCATTCGTTGAATCGATCTTTGATAATGATGTCAGCGCATTCGCCTCGGTGGAGTAACTGGAATCATTCAATGCTTTCCGCAATGCTGCGGCAACATCGGCGGACTTGATCGTTCCCAATTGTGCCGCTGCCGAAGCACGGACCTGCGATTTCTTATCGGATAAAGCAGCGATAAGCGCCTGTTTCTTCACATCATTCTTGATCTTCATCGCGCCGAGAGCGTTCACAGCGGCCTGGCGGACCCCCCAGAAAGGATCGTTCTTCGAAATTTTTGCCAGCAGCGCGATCGATACTCCGGCAGTGTCGAGTTTCGCCAGTTCTGCAGCAGCGGTCTTCCGTGCGACAACATCGCTTCCGGATTCCGCCTGATACATCCATTCCGCAAGATCGCGTTTCGGATAACTCACTTCTTTCAGGATCCAGTCATTCTTATCGAACAGAACGAGGGACGGTTTGGACGAAGCGGGAAGTGTGTAGGTCGATTCTTTTTCTGAAACGGTGATTCGGTGTGTTGCGGCCTTTCCGCCGGACACGATCTCGATATCCACGGGAGTGATGAAGAGTCCCGTAAGACTGTCGATCGTCTGCGTCTGTTTCACCGTCATCGCGATGTTCTTCGCCGAATCGTTGTATGTATACGTCACGTCGAATTTCGGATAGCCGGCCTTGTAGACCCATTCATCGAAGAACCAGTAGAGATTCTGTCCGGTCGCTTCTTCAACGGCGACCTTCAGATCGTTCGTCTCCACACAGCGGAACTGGTTCTTGGTGATGTAATGATTGATGGACTTCCAGAACAGTTCGTCCCCGAGATTGAACCGGAGCATATGCAGTACCGAAGCGCCGCGCGGATAGATGTTCGCACCGTACGAACCGACGCTGACGATCGGTTTGCGTCCGAGCGATTTGTCCGACCCGATACCCGCCTGCTGCGCGGTATACATGATGTTCTGGAATTCATCCTTGCCATAGGCATGCTCAAAATAGAGCGGATCAAAATAACTGGCGAAGCTCTCGTTCAGCCAGAGATGACGCCAGTCCTTGCATGTAAGTACATCGCCCCACCATTGATGCGCCATTTCGTGTGCGATGAGACTTGCTGCGGATTCGTCCACGCGGGCGCGGGCATTATAGACGGTGATGCGGTCCATCAATGTTGTTGCAGAAGTATTCTCCATTCCGCCGGCGGTGAAATCGGCGACGATCACCTGCGCGTATTTGTCCCACGCATATTTGTATCCGATCTTTTCGTTGAAGAATTTCATGATCGGGATCGTATGCACATAGCACGCTTTCGCGTCTTCGACATGATTCTTGTACACATAGTATTCGAGCGGGATGCCGTCCGCTTTATCCTTCAGCACGGCATAATCCCCGGCAGCGAACATGATCAGATATGATACGTGCGGTTTGGACTGGACCCAATGGAAGGTCTTTGTTCCATCCTTCTTGTTCTCTTTTTCGCCGACGAGTTTTCCGTTGGAAAGGAATGTGTACGAATTCTTCACCGTCGCGATCACTTCGCTGGTGGATTTGTCGTTCGGGAAATCCCAGCAGGGGAACCAGTGGTGATTGTCCATATCCTCACCCTGGGTCCAGATCTGCCACGGTTTGTTCGGGTAAGCCGAATCGGGCTGGATGAAGAAGGTGCCGCGGGTCGGAATGGCCGTGTATTCCATCGTCACGGAAAGTGTCTCCTTGTAGGAATACGGCCGGTCGAGCGTGATCCTGACCGTTGTTGCGAGGGAATCGAATTTCAGCGGCTTCTTTCCCAGCGTGACGGAAGAAAAGGTGATATCCTCGGCATCGAATTCCACCGATGTGAGATTTGTGGAATATGGAACGAGTGTGGTCGTCGTTCTGCCGATCACCATCTTCTTCGATTCGTCGAAAGAGATCTCGATCTTGTAATGCAGCACGTCGTACGATTTATTGCGCGCCTCGCCGTTGGTATCGGTCAATTTCGTGAAGACCTGGGCTGAAAGGACAGAGATGAACAACAGAACAAACAGCAGAAGATTTTTCATGATGGGAGCAGAATGAGTGGGAAAATAGGAACGGGAAACCGGTAAATTTGTGCTCTAATATAGAGAAGCGGAAATTGAAATGGTAGCGGAGAATGCGGCGGAATGCGGGATCACTTCAGCAATACCCAGTTCTCGAGGGTCCCGCCGGTGCCGAACGTTTCACCGCTGCAGTTGAGCGGATCGGCATCGCGTGCGGCCTTTGTGATGATCAATTCATCACTGGATGTGATTCCCCGTGCAGCATACGATGAGAACAATGAGTCGGACATCAGTGTGAAATATGACAGCAGCTGCCATTTACCGCCGGCGGAATATCCGACTGCGATATCCGACATTGTTTGTGAGCCGATGTGCGTTCCGATCTGCATTCCCGCCGTAACGGAATCGCCGACTGCGAGCGGTTTCAACAGATTGATGTGAAAGATCATGATGGTGTATGCAGGATATTTGGATGGCTGGATCCAGAGCTGCGTTCCGGCCCATTCTTCGAATGTCCGCACAATCTTGCCGGTGAGGGGAGAGAAGATCTTTACCGAGGACCACGAGATATTTCCCATCGGCTGGTAGTAATGTTTCATGCTGCGGCATGATTCCGCATCATCACGGTAATCATGTCCGATGCCCGAACGGAATTTGGAGATCCGCTCGATCTTGTTCAGTTCAATGTAATCCGTTGTGATAAAATTTGCGGGAAGTGCGATGACTGAGTCCTTCACAACGGTCTGCTGTTGTTGGACGATCACATCGGATGCTGTATCGCAGTAGGAAAACAGCAGCAGAGGAATTATGATTGAGAGAATTCTCACTCGCGCTCTTCTTTCTTTCTGTGTTCGTCATGTTCTTCATTCTCGGTCCCTTCGGCATTCACCGTCGAGGCACGGAACGTCTTTTGCAATCCCTCCACAAATTTCATTTTCTCCGCCGCATTCAGGTTCGCCTCGGAGTGCATCAAAAGGTACAGCCCGATCGGCATCGATCCTTTCTGGACCTCTTCCGCTGCATCGTCACCGCCGCACTCGGACTTGTCCCACTCGGAGATGTTAAAATGCCGTCGCCCATCCTTGATATCATTTTCTATCAGCAGCGATGCCGGGGCGATCCTGCTGTACCACGGATAGACCGTCTCATTACTGTGGCAGTCGCCGCACGCCTTCATGAACGTAGCGCGTGTTGCCGGAGCATCCCACGCCGGTTCACCGGTGACAGGAGGATTCGTCCGTGAGAACGATGAGGGGATGAACTGGATGATGATGAGGGAGATCCCTGCGGAAATGGACAGGACCTTGAAGAATTTTTTATAGAGAGGTTTGATCATACTGAAAGGGTAAGAAGTTTTACGGGTTATTTCAAAGGAATTTTTCGCATCTTCCGTTGCCGAATGCCGTAATATATTGAATTATTGACCATGAAGAGCGGCGGAAATTATGAAAAAAATGCCTCATCAAGTATGGAAAAGCATGAACAAGAAGGATATGCGGCAATTCGCGGCGGCGGTCTTCTTTCTGTTCGCAACGATCGGTCCGTTGACGATGATGATGGAATCTTCCATCATTCAGGGGTCATGGCTCCATCTGGTGATCATGACGGTCCTGAGCGGTTCCTTTTCCGCATCGATCATTCTCTTTA
Organism: Chitinophaga pinensis; assembly: GCA_943369855.1. GTDB lineage: Bacteria > Bacteroidota > Ignavibacteria > UBA10030 > UBA8401 > UBA8401. The sequence continues at coordinate 9,080 of CALROS020000006.1, forward strand.
TGGGAAGTCCGGTCCGGCTGTTCGGGTGTATCATCGCATATGTCACCATCGTGCTCACACTGGCATTCGTCAATCCTGAGTTCATGGGACCGGATGTTGCGCCGGTGAGTGTGAAAGCCGATGTTCCGTTCAGTCTTACCAAAGAGCAATTGAACGACATCGAGAACAAACGGACGGTCTTCGGTCTTGTGGCTGTGGCGTGCATCTCGCTGGGTTACGGATTGTTCGTCCGCTCGCTCGGCAAAGAGAACAAACGCCGTGCGGATATCGAAGCGGAAGTAAAACTTGCGCAAACGATCCATGAGTCATTGTTACCGAAATCGCCGCTCGTCACTTCGTGGTGCGAGATCGCGGGGATGAGTCTTCCCGCAACACAGATCGGGGGAGACTTCTTCGACATCATCACCATTTCGGAGACGAAGATCCTTGTGGTGATCGCTGATGCGTCCGGACACGGAACGGGAGCGGGGATACTTTCGGCGATGACGAAGAGCGGCATCATCCAGGAACTGCGGCATACGGAATCACCGGCGGAAGTGTTGAAACATGTGAACGCGACCATCCACGGGGTGACGAAGAAGAATATGTTCGTCACCTGCGCTGCGGCGCTGTTCGACCGCGGGACCTCGACCGTTTCGATGGTCACTGCGGGGCATCCGCCGATCCTGAAGTATGATATTGTCGAACATACGGTGGAGGAATTCCGAATGCACAATCTCGGTCTCGGCATCAGTCCGTCGGCGGTCTTTGAATCGAAGACGATCCCGTTCCGGAGCGGCGACATTTTCTGTTTCATTACGGATGGGCTTCCCGAGGCCTCAAATGCCAAGAACGATCAATTCGGCATGGACCGGGTAACGGCACATCTTCGCAATAGTGCGCAGTATTCCGCCGAAACATTGAATAATGCGATGTTCGAGTCCGTAAAGCAATTCTCCGCCGGTAAGGAATTGGAGGATGACGTTACCTGCGTGATCACACGCATCATATAGATGTTCATCCGTCGATGATCACACGTTCTTCTTCACATTCACAATGAACGCTGCGCATGAGAAAATTCTTAGACGAATGATTCCCGATAAAAATTATTGTACATTGTTGACGAAACAATTCACACGGTTACAGCACAGGAAATGATCCATGGCGTACAGCAAAGGAACACTGGCGGGAGATTTCATCGAAGGGGTCCTCTCCGAATTGAGCGGGACGATCGCTGTCGGCGTTGTGGATATGACGGATTCACTCATGATGGACACCTACAGTGTCCGGAAGGAATTCGATCCCGATGTCGCTTCGGCGAACATCATTGAAGTGATCAAAGCGCAGCAGGAAACGATCAAAGCATTGCGGTTGAATGATTCGATCAAAGATATCTTCATCACACTCGACTCACAGGTCCACTTCCTGACGCTCTCCAAAACAGGGAAAGCGTTATTCTACGTTGTTGCTGATTCCAGCGGTGCCAATCTGAGCATCATGCGTTCCGTCATCAGGAAATACGCCAAGGGCATCTGACCGGAAACCCGGACGCGGACATGACTGTCCCGTCCATTATTACTGCCGAAAATTTATGCGAGAAGAATTAATATCATTATTGGAAGAGGCATTCGAAGCGGGAGCCGTCACCAGTACCGTCCACCAGCAGATCGAAACGCTTGTGAACAAACTGGGAATGACGGATGAGGAATACCGCGTTATTGAGGATGAGATCCGCATCAACGCGTACATCAAAAAAGTGAAGGAGCGGGAACAGAAGGGGATCACCTTTATGGGGGATCTCCGGAAACAGTACCGGATCTCCGATGAAGACAAAGTGATCATCCAGCAGAAGCTGACGGCGTCTGCCAAAAAAGCGCCAGCCGCCAAACAATCCGCACCGCCGAAACCGCAGCCGGCACCCGCACCGTCCGGATCAAGCGATGTGGTCGCCCGTTCCGAGAAATTGAAACAGCAGCCCCCGATGCCTGCGGAACAGCCGGAGAAGAAACCTTCCGCTCCCGAGAAAAAAGCAGCACCGAAAAAACCGGAACCCGCACCCGCACCCGCAGCAGCTGCCGCGGGAGGGAAGCATCTGGTGGTCGTTGCGGATGATAATGAAACGCAGCTGTTCCTGACACGGAGCGTGCTGGAAGAGAACGGCTTCGCGTGCGTCACTGCCGAGACACCGGAAGCGGCCGTGAAACTCATCACCGAACAGCGTCCGTCGCTCGTCATCTGCGATGTGAACTTCGGTATCGGCAAACCGACCGGGATGGATGTCTTTACGAACATCCGCACGAAAGGACTCCGTATGCCGTTCCTTATCATGTCCGCGTTCATCCAAAAGGAATTCAAGGACCATGCGAAACGGATCGGTGTGACCGAGTATCTGGTGAAACCGACCGACCCGAAGGAACTGATCGCGGTGATCAAAAAATATCTTCCGCGGTGAACTGAGAAATGAAATGATCTTTAAACAAAAGGGAGCAGTGATGCTCCCTTTTTCATTTATCGTCGGATGATCTTCGATTTGAACAGCATATAGAAAACTGATCCGAAGAGAAGACTGAGGAAAAGGATCTGCGAAACAAGAATGAATGTGTTCGTTGTTCCGGCGGAGAGCAGTAGTGATCCGAACAGCGAGATGGCTGCGTACGGTGCGAATGGAAGGAATGTGCGGAAAATATTGTTATGAGCACGGGAGTGTTCATCGTCCTTATCCAATTGATATAAGGATTGTTTCAATGACACCGGAACGTATTCTCTCGGAAGTGTTTGAAGCGCCGTGATCGTATCGATGTGCGAACGGACAATGCGCTCTTCTTCAATAGTCAATGTTCCGGAGGAACAGAGTGCATTCAATTCTTCGATGGTGACACTCGTTTGCAGGAGAATGTCAATTGATCTTCCCATGTTCATAATGACTCCCGTTCCGTTCTTCCAAGATGCCTGCGTAATGATTCTTTCCCGCGGTGAAGCTGTGTTGCGACCGTTCCTTCCGGAATATTGAAGACCGCCGCGATCTCCTTATAGTTCATCCCTTCAAAATAAAAGAGTAGCAAGATGGACGCCTGCTGCTGCGGCAGGTGGGAAAGTGCCTCTTCTATGATCGTGCGTGATTCCGATCTGTTGATCTCGGTGATAAAAGAATGCGGGTCCTCAACATCGAGCGTGCTGTTTTCAAGAGGGACTGACGGGAGTTTCTTCTTTGCCAGCCGGGTATAGCAGACATTCGCCGTGATCCTCCAGATCCATGTGGATAATTTTGCATCGCCGCGGAACAATTCGATCGCGGTGCTGATCTTAAGGAAGACATCCTGCGTCGCTTCTTCGGCATCTTCCTTCGACCTCAGCAGTGAAAGGGCGTGGTTGTACACCTGAGTGGAGTATGTATCGACGATATCCCGGAATGTCTGCATGTATGGTATTAGACTCCGCCGGAAAGAATTTTCTTTCACCGTGAAAGAAAATATCGGCTGGTCCAGTCTAATGAATAAACAGGAGAGAATCACCCATGCAGAACCATGTTCTTGAAATTATGCTCATTGTTTCGCTTGTCTATGAATATCACAAGAGGAACCAGAGGCATCTTCAGATCATCGCGGATCTGAAGAATGGAATAGTCCGTCCGGATCCCATCATAACGAAAGAGCTTTTTGGAATCATCCTCATTTCGTTCGTCACGGTGCTCTATCTGGGATTCCTGACGTATCTTGCATTCTTTTTCCCTATGAAAATTCATCCACTGCTGCTGATTGCACCGGTCGGTATCGGCTGTTCATTGATAGTTCTTGGAAGGCGGGATATTCTTTTATATCAGCAGCAGCGAAAGGAGCAAAAGAAATGAGCGTTCTATTTTTTCTTATCGTCCCGATAAGCTGGTACATTTTCAACCGTCAGGAACAAAGACACCGGTTCGAACGATCGCTCTTTCTAACATTTGAACAGCTGCAGGAGAACACGTTCCGCCCGCAGCGCGATATGGCAGAATCTCTTCTTGTTCTGTTGGTTGGGGTGACGGTCTGCGAGGTCGGCGCGGTGATACTCTGGTCCGCTTTATCGGCATATATCACTCTAATGGCAAATCCGGTTTCTAATGATCTGGCGAAAGAAATGATTCCGCAACAGATCGTCTACGGAGCGATCGCAGCAGGCGGTGGGATTGCGATGACGGTGCTCGGCATCCGATCGATCCTATCGAATCGACGATACAATATGTTGAAGAGGGAGCAGGACATTCCTAAAGAATTGGAATATTGATCGTTTCAACGTTCTCGATCGCTGAACCATCCTTTTTCAGCATCTCAATTTGAAAAAGCATTGAATCACTCCGAAGTTCGCACCGGACGAAGTGAAAGAATTGCCTCTGAACTATTTTCTCTCCGATCCAATCCGCATTCGATGTATCCTTCAGCGGCTGCTGGAGACCGCCCCCGCCTCCGATCACGAGGAAATCCTTCCCTTCTATTTTGAAATGTTCTCTGGTATGTGCGTGTCCGGTGATGAACACTTTCCCCTTTTTGGTCTTTATGAACGGACGGACGAATGAACGGCGGACATCCTCGTTGGAACTGACGATGGAGCTGTTAGTGTATGGAGAGTGATGGCAGGCGACGATCACCGCGCTGATGGTGGAATCGTTCTCAAGTGTGTCCAACGTATGCTGGTACCATTGTTCCTGTTTCGAGAGTTCATCATCAGAGAGCCGTCCGAAATTCGAGTTCAGGACGATCACGGCGGTCGAACCGAACCGCTTTTCATACCACGACGGTTCAAGGAACGGGAACCGCTTCAGCATCTGCTCTTTTCCCCATGATGGGACGAAGAAGTATTCATGATTCCCGAATGCGGGATAGACGGGGAAGTTTAATATGGCGCGAAGCGTATCGAAGGATTTCCATGAACTGTTCCACATTCCCATGGATGTGATATCGCCGAGATGGAAGAGCGCCGACACCGTCGTTTCCTTCGCCATGAACGTGAAGAGCCGCTGGGCCATCCGTTCATTGTCCTGCTCCTTCAGTTTGAGCGTCTCGATCCACATCGGCTGCTGAGAGTCCGAAATGAACAGCAGCACGGTTGGGGATTGGGCTTCCGCAGCGGATATGAATGCAACACTAAAGAGAATGAGAAGAATGAGTGATTTCATGAAATATGATACGGTATTTCCTTAAGAAAGAAAAACAGGATCCGATCTGTGCACGCTTTCAATTCCTGCCGAGACCGCACATGGTTTGTGTAACCTCATTACCAATGAAGTCCGTTGACAAGAAGTCTGTTGCAAATGATCGTTACGATCGATGCAATGATCAGAACAGGGGAAAGTGTCGTGATTGAATCCAATTCTTTATTGGCATTTGTTGCCGGGTATGGCGTGTTTAATAAAGATCCGTACCCCCAAAACAGGGTGAACGGACTGAACATCGGATAGAACAGACTTAAAAAAACGATCACAGGTAGATTCAACAGCGTCGTAATAATTATTCCGAAGTACAACGGATACTTTACGAGTGAATTGATGAATATCCTTCGGTGTGACCTGTCGTTGATAATATCTTCGCTTGCCATTTCAACAAAATACCGGCTCAACATCTTCATCGCATAAAAAAGAAAAGTCGCGCCGCAGAGTGCAAGCACAATGATCAGACAAAGAGGAAGGCCCAGTGTGTGAAATATATATCCGGTGTCCCCGCCGGTGAACAATGGAGATATGAGCAGATAGCCGCCGAAATTGATATACCCGAACACGCTCATAAAGAGAAAGAACAGGAACA
>CALROS020000007.1:0-14575 GCA_943369855.1 Chitinophaga pinensis
AAGCCGGATGAGTTCTATGCGGAAGTGTCGATGGCGATGTGGCAGTATGTGTCGGATAAACTTGCCATCGATCGTGCAGAACTTTCCGTGGATAACGTGACGCAGAAATTGCAGGAGAAGAAGGTTTCCGATGATCTGACCGCGAAGATCAAAGTATTGCTGGAGTCATGTGAGTTCGCCCGGTTTGCTCCCGGAAGCTCTTCACAGGAGGAAAAGAACAAGATGTATGAAATGGCAAGCAGCATCATCGTCGCTGCGGAACGGGAGCTGGTACGATGAGATTCCTTTCGGTCATTCTATTCATGCTCTGCACATCGGCATTTGTCTCCGCACAGAACGAGGAACTCTCATCGATCTTCGAGGATGCCAACCGTCTCTATCTTGAACAGAAATTCGATGCCGCGGCATCGCGCTACGAAGCGATCATCAAGAACGGATATGAGAACGGCGAGGTCTATTTCAATCTCGGTAATGCTTACTACAAATCCGGCAAACTGCAGAATGCCATCCTCAACTATGAGCGGGCCCGGAAGTTCATTCCGAATGACGATGACCTGAACTTCAATATCCAGCTGGTGAGTCTTCAGCTGCAGGATAAGATCGAAGCGATCCCTGAACTGTTCATCTACCGGTGGATGGATTCACTCTTAACGATCTTCACCCGTGAGACGATGATCCGGCTGATGTATACATTGTTCCTTCTCGCTATCGCGGCGTTCTCCTATTTTCTCTTTGCTGAGTCCTACGAGCATCGCCGGTATTCACTGATGGCGGGGATGATCTGCTGCGCATTACTGGCGGTCGGTATCGCTAATTTTGTGATCCAGACGGTGCGCGAATCGAACGCTGAATTTGCGGTGGTCATGACCGATGTTGCGAACATCAAGTCTGCACCGGACAGCAAAGGGAATGATCTGTTCGTGATCCATCGCGGTTTGAAAGTGCAGGTGCTGGACAATGTGAACACGTGGTTCAAGATCCGTCTGGCTGACGGGAAGGTCGGCTGGATACCAGAGAAAGAGATCGAAAAGATCTGAACGGAAGGTAAAGGAGAAGAGCAGTGAAGGCACGCACCATCAAACAGAAGGTCACGTTCCGCGCTTCAGCGCATGAAGTCTATGATGCATTGATGGACTCCAAAAAACATGCCTCCTTCACCGGCGGTGCTGCAAAGATCAGCAGAAAGGTCGGCGGCTCTTTTTCCGTGTATGACGGATACGCATTCGGTAAGAATCTCGAATTGATCGAGGATAGAAAGATCGTTCAGTCATGGCGTGCGTCGGACTGGGAAGAAGGTGTGGTTTCCGAGGTCTCGTTCATCCTTCAGCAGACAAAGACCGGCTGCACTCTTGAATTCAGCCACAAAGGAGTTCCTTCCGATCAAGTCGCTTCCATAAAACAGGGGTGGACCGATTTTTACTGGATCCCGATGAAAGAATTGCTGAAAAAAGATTAAAAACGGCATGATTTTTCAATTTTTACTGCCGATCCCGCAATAATTTACCGCAACTCCAAGAAAAATCTGCAACTTACCCCGGTTTTCCCTCGTAACGTTTAGAACCTGTATTATAGGAGAGAACGTTATGAGAACAATTCAGCATATTCCCGTTTCAGCGATCATCATCGCTGCTGTCGCATTGTCCTTCCTTGGATATGCCGATCCCGTCGAACCTCCTCAACAAACTGACGCAAAAAAATATTTCATCTCCTTGAAAGACTTCCGGACCGAAGAGGTCAAAGGACTTGGATTCTCCGTGAAGAAGGATCTCACAGTGCATATCAACGGTGTCGGCGGCGGGAGCAGAAGTTTTTGGGGTGATGAAGGACGCGGAAAGAGATCCTCCTCAAGCGACATGTATGCCTACGGTTGGATCATCAATGCCGATTCGCGTGAGATCGTCTGGGAGATGACCATGAGCAACACTTCCGGCAAAGAGGATATGAGAACATGTGAAACGGATCTTTCCCTGAAACCCGGTTCCTACGAAGTATATTATTCCGCGCACGGGTATGCGAAAAGTTCCGGTATGTCGTTCTATTCCAATAATATCGACCGCCGATCGAACAGCAGGGATAACGGCGGCAGATTCGTCGAAAAATTCCTCGGATGGTTCGATGAGGATTACAAAGATATGTATGATGCCTTCATGGAAAAAGCGAAGGACAAATGGGGAGTGTATCTTTCCGTGCCGTCCGGTGAAGCGTCCAATGTCCAGATCTTCAATGCACCGAAAAAGAATTCCAATACCATCTTTGCGGCGACCGGTATCGGGGACGGGGCTTATGTGCGGAAGAAGATCACCGTGAACAGCGATGTCACGGTGAATATATACGCAGTGGGTGAAGGACGAGGAAGAGAGGAAGTATTCGATTACGGCTGGATCACGAATACCAAGACCCGTGAGCGCGTGTGGGAAATGAAATACTCCAATACCGAACATGCCGGCGGTTCCTCCAAGAATATCGTCTTCAATGGCGATGTTGCGTTGGCGCAGGGTGTCTATGAATTGAACTTTGTTACGGATGACTCGCATTCGCGCGATGATTGGAATGCTGCTCCTCCGTACGACCCGTTCAATTACGGCGTCACTATCAATGTGAAGAATGAGCGCGACCGGTCAGCGATTGTTGTTTCCGAAAATTCGAACGAAAAGAAGAATGTGATCGTGCAGCTGGTGAAAGCACGTGATGATGAATTCCTCCAGTCAGGATTCACTCTGAAAGAAGAATCCAGGCTGCATATCTATGCGATCGGTGAAGGGGATAACGGAGTGCATGTGCGCGTAATGGGAAAATCCGTCTATGACCGTGAAGAAGATGCTCTTGCGGATTACGGCTGGATCATCAATGCGAAGACCCGCGAACGGGTGTGGGTGATGACCTACAGCAATACCGAGCACGCCGGCGGCGCAAAGAAGAACAGACTTGCCGATGAGTTCATCACTTTGCCGGCAGGGAATTATATCGTTTATTATCAGACGGACGACAGTCATGCGTACAACGATTGGAACGATGATAAACCGTTCGATGCTGAATCCTACGGTATCACCGTGATGGGAGCGGGCGATAATTTTCAGATGAAGAACGTGACGAAGTTCGAAGAAGGTGCAGATGAGAATGTGCTTGTACAAATGATCAAAGTGCGGGATGATAAGCACGTCCGCCAGAAATTCACGCTCGATAAAGGGATGAAGGTCCGCATCTATGCCATCGGCGAAGGTGAACGGAACGAGATGGCCGATTATGCATGGATCGAAAATGCACGCACCGGCGATGTTGTGTGGGAAATGACCTATCGCACCACGACGCATGCCGGCGGTTCGAAGAAGAATCGGCTCTACGATAAATCAATATATCTGGACAAAGGAGAATATGAAGTCCATTACCAGACGGATGACAGCCATGCCTACGGTGATTGGAATGATGATGCACCGGAGGACAGGACACATTGGGGTGTGACGATCTATAAAGAGCAGTAACATTTTTTCTTTCAATGAATGAGGGCAGGATGATCTTCTGCCCTTTTTTATTTTAAACATATCATGATCGGGCAGAGCTGGTCCAATCAAGGAAAGGGAAGGTCTATGAACCACTTGAGATCCGGCCTCTGATATTATTTTCTTGTTATTACTGTAAAAATTGAATTTCCATTCTTTTATCTTCCTGCAATTTTCTCTATCTTCACTCTATTCTATTCACTTCATCAGCAATTCGGAGTCCTTGTGTCAAATTCTCAGATCGATCAGTTGTGTATCAATACTATCCGCACGTTGGCTATGGACGGCGTCCAAAAGGCAAAATCCGGACATCCTGGAATGCCGATGGGTGCCGCGGCGACGGCATATGTTGTGTGGACGAAATTCCTCAATCATAATCCTTCAAATCCTCAATGGATGAACCGCGACCGGTTCGTTCTGTCGGGCGGACATGGTTCCATGCTGCTGTATTCTCTGCTGCATTTGACCGGATATGAACTGTCGCTGGATGATCTGAAACAGTTCCGGCAGCTCGGCAGCAAAACTCCCGGCCATCCGGAATACGGCCATACCAAAGGCGTCGAAACGACGACCGGTCCTCTCGGGCAGGGATTCGCGAACGGCGTCGGCATGGCGATCGCACAGAGGTATCTTGCCGCAAATTATAATAGACCCAATTTCCCGGTCATCGATTATTATGTCTATGCGATGTGCGGCGACGGTGATCTGATGGAAGGCGTAGCATCCGAAGCGGCGTCTCTCGCCGGCCATCTGAAACTGGGAAACCTCATCTATCTGTATGATGACAACAATATCAGCATCGACGGGAGCACAGGACTTTCGTTCACGGAAGATGTCGGCGCACGCTTTGAAGCGTACGGATGGCACGTACAGACAGTCCACGACGGGAATGATGTTGAGAAGATCGAAACAGCCATCCGCCATGCCCGGCAGGTGACGGATAGACCGTCGCTCATCAAAGTGAAGACCCATATCGGGTACGGCAGTCCGAACAAACAGGACTCGCATGATGCCCACGGATCTCCGCTCGGCGATGACGAGATCAAACTGACCAAGAAATTCTACGGATGGGACGAGAACAAGACATTCTATATTCCGGAAGAAGCGTTGAAGCATTTCCGCAGTGCTGTTGTGAACGGAGAAAAGAAAGAAACAGAATGGAAACAACTCTTCGCTGAATACGCGAAAGAGAACAGCGTCCTTGCGGCATCACTTGAGAATTCGGCAAAGAGGAATTACGGAAGAGCATGGAAAGAAGCGCTCCCCGTCTTTACCGCTGAGAACGGTTCGATCGCAACCCGTGAAGCATCGGGGAAGGTCCTTGCATCCATTACACCGCATCTTCCGATGATGATCGGCGGTTCGGCGGACCTGACCCCTTCCAACAATACCTATGTGAAAGGGATGGAGAATTTTCAGCCGGCAACCTACGGAGGAAAATATATCCGCTACGGCGTTCGTGAACATGCGATGGGTTCACTGATGAACGGAATTGCGCTGACGAACGGAATGATCCCTTACGGCGGAACATTCATGATCTTCTCGGAATATATGCGTCCCCCGATCCGTCTTGCGGCATTGATGGGAATCCGTCCGATCTATGTCTTCACGCACGACAGTATCGGTCTCGGTGAGGATGGACCGACCCATCAGCCGGTGGAACAGCTTGCATCGCTCCGCTCGATACCGAACATCACCGTCCTTCGTCCTGCCGATGCCAATGAAACAGCACAGGCATGGAAGATCGCCGTTGAGACAACGACCGGTCCGGTCGTGCTTGCATTGACACGGCAGAAGCTTCCGTTCATTGACAGGACGAAATATGCCGGAGCAGAACTTACGGCAAATGGTGCCTATGTTCTCGCGGAGAATTCTGCGGCTCCCGAGATCATTTTGATCGGAACGGGATCGGAATTACAATATGCACTCGGCGCGTATGAATCACTCGCTGCAGATGGAGTGAAAGCACGTATCGTCAGTATGCCGTCGTGGGAGCTCTTTGAGAAACAATCCAAAGAGTACCGTGATTCGGTCCTCCCTCCGGCGGTGACGAAGAGAATCGCCGTTGAAGCCGGAGTGGAATTGGGCTGGCATAAATATGCATCCGAAACGGTGACGATCAATACGTTCGGACAGTCCGCTCCGTACGAAGCACTCTATAAACATTTCGGATTCACCGTTGAGAATGTGCTAGCCAAAGCGAAAGCGATGCTGAAATAATATGCCGTTCAATATCGATATTACAATAACCGCCGTTCTGAGCGCAGCATTCATCTGCTTCTCGCTGCTGGCGCTCTGGTTCTCTTCCGCAATGTTCGGCAACGCTATGAAGCAGCTCCGTCCCCAGCAGGACCATACTGCGACACTTGAGAAATACGCGGTCCAATTCATGTTCATCTTCATCTTCTGTCTGGTGATGGATGTCGTTGTGGATTCGATCGGTGCCATCGGAATGATGCCCGGTGTGTATGTAGGACTCGCAGTGTGGCTGCTCATTTCGCTGATCCATCTTGCCGTCTCATTCCGGTTCGACCTGAAGTCGATGCTGGTGAAAAGCATCTACTCAGGGTATTTTCTGGTCGCGTCGGTGATATCGGCGGCGCTTCTTTCCATGTGGAGATAGTGGAGATAGTAATGAAAAAAATTGCCGTGATCCTTTTCCTCACCTGTGCGATCGCTTTTTCGAAAAGCCCCGCACCGAAACTGGTCGTGTTCATTTCCATCGATCAGATGCGGGCGGATTATTTTGAACGGTATGCACCGTTGTTCACGGGAGGGTTCCACCGCCTGTATTCCCGGGGGATCGTCTTTACGAATACGGACCTGAATTACGCGACCAGTGAGACAGGCCCGGGGCATGCCACACTCGGTACCGGCTGCTACCCCGCACACAGCGGCATTCACAGCAATGAGTGGATCGATCCCCAGACAAAGAAGACGATCTATTGCGTGGAGGACTCGCTTGCGAAACAGGTGGACGGAGACGGCGGAGGGTTCTCCCCGCGGAATTTGGCCGCACCTGCGATTGGTGATTGGCTCAAATCCGGATCCAAGAATTCAAAAGTAGTTTCTGTCTCTTCAAAGGACCGTGCGGCGATCCTGATGGGCGGGAAAACTCCCGATTATGTCTTCTGGTATTCCCGGAAGAACGGCGCCATGATGACCTCCGATTATTATATGAAGACCCTCCCGCAGTGGGCGAAGGATTTCAATGCATCCGGCTGGATCGAAAAAAATGTTCCGGATGCATGGACAAAATCGCTGCCGGATTCAGCATTTGCATCACTTGGTCCCGACAATTTCATCGCTGAACCGCAGACGAACGGCAGCAGTGCATTCCCGCATCCGTTCACTCCCGGAAAGAAGGCGGACCAGATCATGGGAACACCGTACGGCGATAGATTCGTGATCGATTTTGCCATCTCCGCTGTTCACGGCGAAAAACTCGGACAGCGCAACACGACAGACGTGCTCTGCATGTCTCTTTCCAACTGTGACTATGTCGGACACGGTTACGGTCCGGACAGTCACGAACAGCTGGAGCTTCTTGCCGCTGTCGATAAGGGACTCGGGAAACTTTTTGATTCACTCGATGCTGCCGTCGGCAAGGACAAGTATGTGGTCGCATTGAGTGCAGATCATGCCGTTTGTCCTCTGCCGGAATACAATGTGCAGTTCAGGAATATTCCCGCAAAACGGTATCTCTATTCGGAAGAGATCAAACCGAAACTTGACTCGCTCTCGTTACTGCTGAAATATGAGATGAACTCATCCGAGGATGTCATCATCAAGAACAGTTTCATCAACTATGCCGTTGCTCAAAAGAACGGATGGGACAGTCTGAAACTGGAACAGGAACTGACCAGAAGATTACTTTCCATCGACGCGTTCGTCGGTGTCTATTTCCGTCATGAAATGATGAGCACTGCTCCGTCCTCAAAACCGTTCATGCAGAAATTCCGGAACAGTTATTATCCTCCCCGCGGAGAGGATTTCCACTACCTTATCCGTGAGAACTGCATCATCTCGTCGAAAACGACCGGCACCACGCATGGAACCCCATACACCTACGATACGCACGTGCCGCTGATCTTCTGGTGGAACTCCGCCGTGCCGCAAAAGATCACTCGTGAGGTCCATTCCGCGGATGCAGCTCCGACGCTTGCAAAATTCGCAGGGTTTGCTGTTCCGAAGACAATCGACGGAGTTCCGCTAAAAGAAGTCAAACGGTGACCGTCCCGACAAGAAAAATCTTTCTTTCAACGCCGATCCTTTTTCTTCAGTGAGGATTTTCGTGTGATTCATGAATTGTCATTTGTCACTTATCAATTTTCAATTGTTCCGTGCCGAAACTGACCCCAAAGATCATCCTTGAAGGGACCCGTCTCACCCATAAGACGGACCTCGCCTTCGCATTGAACGAACATCCTCGTATCGTCGGTCCTAGGAAATATCAGTACCATTCTCCGCTCATATCGGGGGAATGGTGTGCGTTCACAAATTTCCCGTGGGGAAGAGGACTTATCAATTTCGACCTAGCCGAAGAACAACAGGCAATGGAGACGTATCACACCTGGCTTCGTTTGTTCGAGCTCCAGCGGTATTATTCCTGGATCATCGATCGTTTCCATATATCCACGATGATGCATCAGCGGCGATACTGCGGACGGACGTACGACCTTCGGTGGATCGAAGAGCGGCTGCTCCCGCTCGGTTTTCATCTCGTGTTCTGTTTCCGGTCCGCCGAATCTTTCGAAGCTGCAAAACAGGAGCGGCTGAAGGTCTCCGGCAATCCCTCGCAGTATGACGATCTCAGCATCTTTCTTGAGGAGCAGGAGATGCTGCGCGAACTGGTCGACCGTTCGATCCTTCCGAAATTGTATCTCAATGTCTCACATGAAACCGTCCCAGAATTAGCTGATTCCGTTGCGGATTGGATGGAGAACAACGGCGGTTTATACTCAAAATCCTGACCGCTTGCGCATCACAATCGCAATTCCGTTCGCTTGACTCCCTCAATTTGAAGTCTTAAATTATAAGTGGTTTAGTGGGTCAATTAAAACCATTACTTTAAGTCTGGACCATTAGCAATTGAGGATGAAATAGTGAAGAGATATTATTTTCTGTTATTTTTTGTGATTTTCGGGGGTTTCCTACAGGCTCAACAGACATCCGGTGAGCTTCAGGAAGATCAGGATTATGCCTTTGCCTACGGTCTGTTCGATGACAAACTCTATCAGTTGTCGTTCGAGCAGTTCAAGAAGTTCATCGATCAATATCCGAACAGTGTGAAACGTCCGGATGCTATTTTCCTTTCCGGCGAATCCCAATTCCGGCTCAATCAGTATCAATCCGCCATCTCCATTTTCAAGAATTTCACGCAGGATTATCCGAAGCACAAACTTCGGGTGGATGCACTCTTCCGGCTCGGCGAAATGAATTATGCGCAGACCTCCTATAAAGAAGCAGCTGCATACTATCGGGAAGTATATGAGAAATTCCCGCTCACAGACCAAGCCGGGGAAGCAGCGTATTGGGTCGGGGAATGTTTCCTGAAATTGAACGATGTTCCGAATGCGCAGATCTACTTCAAGGTCAGTTATGAACGTTATCCGAATCACCGTCTTGCCGATTATGCACTTTATTCCATCGGATGGACCTTTGAACGGAAAAAAGAGTATGCGAAAGCGATCGAGGTCTATCAGAAATTATTGACGGAAAAGAAAGAAAGCGATCTCTTCTCTGCGACGACCATCCGCATCGGTGAATGTTATTTCCAGTCAAAAGATTACAAGCGGTGCATCGAATATCTCACGCAGGTCCAGACCGGACTTCGTGATTCGACGGAAGTGCAGCGAAGTGAATATCTCATCGGGGAATCGTATTACAGTCTTGGTGATTATCCCAAAGCAAAGACGCAGTACGGGGCGTTCCTGGAGAAATATCCCAAGAGCATCATTTACCGAGATGTGAAATATTCGTTCGCATGGACATTCCTGAATCTGAAAGAATATCCCCAAGCCTCTCAACTCTTCGGTGAATTGGCATCCGGCAGCGATGAAATTGCCCATAAATCGATGTTCCGAAAAGGACGTTCGCTCCAACTGAGCGGGAATGTCGATTCGGCCCTCGCCACCTATCTTGCGGTGATCGTTGCCCGTCCTTCCGGTGAATACTCGGACAATGCATTGTATGAATCCGGCATGATCTACTTTGAACGGAAGGACTACGATAAAGCGCTCGCATCGTTCCAGCAGATCACGGAAAAGTTCAAACAGAGCGATATGTATTCCGATGCGATGAGAATGGTCGGCGAAACTTATCTGGCGCAGAAGAAGTTCGACAGCGCCTTGACCGCATTCCGCAATGCGGGGAAGAGCGATGCATCGAATCCCTCACTGAAGAGTGACGCGCAGTTCCAGGAGGCGTGGGCACTCTTTAAAATGAAGAAGTTCACCGATGCCGCGAGACTCTTCGAACAGTATGCAAAGAAGAATTCCAAACAGCCGCAGAATGCCGAAGCGAATTTCTGGGCGGCCGAATCATATTTTCAGATCGAGAAATTTCTTGAGGCGGAACGGTATTATTCTGATGCATTGACGAATTTGACCGATACAAAGAAGACCGATGCTCAGTACGGATTGGCGTGGTCCTATCTGAAGCAGGGAAAATTCCAGCCGGCAGCGAATGCATTCCAGAAAGTGGTCGAGATCGATTCCGCAAAGAAATATACGCAGGATGCCCAGCTTCGTATTGCGGACAGTTACTATGCAGCAAAGATGTATGACAAAGCGAGTGAATCGTACCGTGCATACATGAAAGCAAATCCTTCCGCCGCGAACAATGACTATGCATTGTATCAGGTTGCGAATGCCGAGTACCGTTCGAATGATGACAAAGAGGGGATCGCGAGATTCTCGGAACTCATCACCCGTTATCCCCGGTCGCAGTATGTGGATGATGCGCAATACGGCATCGGATTGATCCATTTCCAGAACAAACGGTATCCGCAAGCAGTGACGGAATTTGAGAAATTGCTCAAGAATTTCCCGAAAAGTGAGCTCGCTTCCCGTGCCCAATACAGCATTGCCGATGCCTATTATAATTTTGAAAAATACACCGAAGCGATCGCAGCCTACAGCGAAGTGGTAAAGAATTACGATAATTCTCCGTTAGCGAGCGACGCGGTGAACGGTATGCAGTACTGCTTCGTTCTGCTGGGAAAACCGCTGGATGCCATCTCCGTGATCGACGATTTCGTGAAAGCGAATCCGAACGTGCGACTTGCCGATGAACTCTTCTTCAAGAAGGGGGACCTGTTCTACGGTCAGAAACAGTTCGACAGTGCGATCGTCGCGTACAAAGATTTCCTCGATCATTTTCCGAAGAGCAAACTTCTCGGCGACGCTCATTTCTGGTTAGGGAAGTCATATCAGAATCTTGGAAATGCACAGGCGGCGCTAGAGTCCTTTAGGATCTCAGCGGAGAATTATCCGGGAAGCAGAGTGGCGATCGCGGCATTGTTCGAGATCGGCGGACTCTCATCGCAGCGGGGGAAACCGGATGCCGCATTGAGCGCGTATGCGAAGATCGAAGAGGAGTATCCTTCCTCCAACGAAGCATCGGAAGCATCATACCAGCAGGCACTGGTGCTGAAAGGTACAGGACAGCTGAATGCGTCGGTGAAGAAATTCGAAGAGACCATTGCGCGGTATGCAAAGACGACCGCGGCGGACAGGAGCAAACTTGCCCTCGGGTGGCTGAATATCGACTCCGAACAGTACGGGAAGGCGCTCGAGTATTTCAAATCGGTCGCAGTGAACCGGACGGATGAGATCGCCGCCGAAGCGCAGTATGCCGTCGGTCTCACGTATCAGACCCAGAAGAATTTTACGGAGGCGATCGTCAACTACCTGCGTGTCCGCTACGTATTCCCGGCGGCAGTGCAGTGGATCGGCCGCGCATATTTCAACCTCGGCGAATGTTATGAGAAGACCAATCAGATCCAGAAAGCGAAGGATGCGTTCACATTCGTGGTCAAACAGAACAAAGTTGCGGACCTTGTCCCGGCTGCTGAGAAGAAATTAAAATCACTGGAGCAGATGTGATGAATATTATCCGATCCTCCTCCCGTGCATTGATGATGATCTCGGCATTGTGTCTCTGTCTTACATTGACTGCGGCGCAGGAACCAGAAAAGAAAGAGGCGGCAAAGAAAGATGTGGACCTGCAGAATGTGCAGGCGCCAAAATCCGACGCGCCGCTGCCGAAGATCGATGTGCCGGAGTTCATCATCACCGGCAGTGAAAAGATCGACCTGAATATCGACTCGAAGACGGAGAACGATCAGGAACGCATCTTCTCGCCATCCGCGCCGACGGCAGGTGAGCGGCCGATGAATGTCGGCGAAGCATTGAGTCCGAAACAGATCAAATCATTCACAAAGACACCCGGAGCGATGAACGGAAAAGTGTATGCGGGCTTCGGGTTCTACGGAACACCCCAGTTCGACGGATGGTTCGGACAGTACACATCAACGAGTTCATTTGTCATGAACGGATACTATTCCGAAAGTCAGGGGCACGTTACGGATGCCGGATTCTGGAACGGAGGATTCGGAGTACGGGGTTCGACCATCCTTCCGGAATCGACCGCGCTCATTCCATTCGCACAATTGAGCGGTGAAGCGAAATATGACCGCGACGGGTACCGTGCGTATGCTTCCCGATATTCAAACCGCGTGCGTGACCTGAGCGGATTTGAAGTGAGCGGAGGGATCGGTTCACGGTATGCGCTTCCATACAGAGCATTGTCGGGAGTGGATTATTCCGCTCGGACCGGCTGGAGTACGTTCTCTGCAACGGATTCTGCGAAATCCACCGAGAATGAATTCTTCATTAACGGCAGCGCCGCCACACGGTTCTTTGAAACAACATTCCGCGGACAGACCGAATACCGTGCGACAGGTTATTCCATGCCGCTTCCCGGAATACGGTCCGGACAATGGTTCTTTCTGCGGACGGAAGGGCGTCAGTCATTGATCCCGGCTCTGCAGATCACGTTTGCTCTTCAGCAGTTCGTTTACCGGGGTAACCTGGGACCCGCCGCCGGCCGTTTTTACCCGAATCTTGAGATCCGGTATGCATTCTCGGAAAATGCTTCGCTCTATGCTGGATATGCGCCGACCGTAGAACGGAATACGCTCTCGTCCGTCGTCAAGCAGAACCGGTACATCGATTTTTCCGCTCCCCTGGTCCCCACAGATACGCGGCATCATCTCTACGCCGGAATGGAATTCAGTCCGATCGAAGAACTGACCACGACCGTAAAAGTGAGCTATAAGCACATCAACAATTATCCCACTTTCTACGACAAGGATAGTGCAAAAGTGTGGGAAGTTCTTTATCTTTCAGGCATTCGCTCGATAAAGATCGATTTATCGGCGTTATACAGACTGAATCAGAAGCAGAATGTGACGGCGTATTTTTCGACGCAATCCGTCCCTCAGAAGGATTCATCGAAGGTGCTACCATATCTTCCGAAATTCACTGCCGGTGCAGCGTATCATCATTTCTTTGATTTCGGACTGCATGCAGAAGCATTCGCAGAATACAATGCATCACGCTTCACGGATTTTACGAACAGTCATTCCAATGCAGGCTATGTCTACACGGGAGTGAAAGCAGAGATGGAGATGTTCGGTCAATTCCGCGGTCATGCGGAGTTGAACAATATGATCGATCAGCAGTATTTTGTGTGGAACGGTTATAAGGAGAGGACGGTATTTTTGCTGCTCGGCATCAGTTATCATTGGTAGCGAAAATTTATTATCTCACAGCACAGAAGGAGAATCATCAATGCCAAATTTGAATGTAAAAGGTGATGCACCCAAATCGTCCGGGTCGTCCGCCGGCGGAAGCGGAGGAGGAGTTCCAAAGACCGCTCTGATCATCGTCGGTGCCGTTGTTGCACTCGGCGCCATCGCATTCATCCTGAATACCACCGGCATCGTGAAACTGTGGGGGAAGAAGAAACCTGCACCGCAGGTCGTCTCGATCCCGACGGACTCCTATCAGCCGGTCACGCAGGATACGTCTGCAAATTTTGCGGAAGCGGCTGTTGCTCCTGATACGACCGCCCCTGCCGCGGTAGAGAACCTCACAAAAGTTGAGACGACCGCTCAGCCGAAATCGAAATCGAAAGCCCGCAAGGAGATCGTTCACGGTACCGGAATGTTCACCGTGCAGATCTCTTCATGGCCGGTCGTTGAAAAAGCGAATGCTCAGGCACAGGTATTCACCGATGCAGGTTTCGATGCGTTCATCGAGCCGATGGGGAATTACTATCGTGTCTGCATCGGCCGCTTCGAGACCAAGGCGGACGCAAAGTCGCAGATGGAAAAGATGGAGCACATGCTCGAATCCCGTCCGGTCGTCGTAAAAGTCGGAAAATAAATTCGCAACAATCCCTTCGTATCATCCGCTCCCTCCGTACGGAGGGAGCGATCAACAATTCTGTTACACTTCTCAAAGGTCAGTCGATGAATCTGTTGGATCTTTTCTTAAAGGGAGGATTGGTGATGTGGCCGATCCTTCTCTGCTCATTCGTTGGTGTTGCCGTGATCATGGAAAAATTCATTGTCCTTTCCCGGGCCAATGTGGACCATCGTCCGCTGCTCGGGAAGGTCCGCAGCGCTCTGGCTCACAACGATCTTAAATCCGCGGTCGAGGCATGCACGGCGGTGAAAGCGCCGATCGGCGGCATCCTGAAGAACGGTGTTATGAACTTCCACAAAGGGAACGCGGCCGTGAAAGAGGGGATCGAGAATGCGGCAAAGGTCGAGATCTTCTATCTTGAAAAACGGCTGAGTCTTCTTGCCAATGTTGCTGCCATCTCTCCGATGCTGGGCTTTCTCGGCACCGTTGTGGGAATGGTGCTCGCATTTCAGACGATCGAACAGCTCGGCGGCAATGCCGATGCTGCGACGCTTGCCGGCGGTATTTGGCAGGGACTTCTCTGTTCTGCATTCGGCCTGATCGTCGGTATCCCGGCCCTGTTCTTCTATAATCTATTCGTCG
>CALROS020000008.1:0-14414 GCA_943369855.1 Chitinophaga pinensis
GCGATACTGAGAAGGAATACATCAAGAAATTCAACGTAACGCCGTATGCGGTGAAGATCATTACGTTGACCGTGCAGCACGATAAGATGCAGGATTTCGAGGAGATCTTCGCCAATAAAGTGATCCCGAAATTCAAAGAACAGAAGGGCTTTATCCACATCATCCTGCTCCGGAAGAACAATGAGTTCAATATCATATCGTTCTGGGATGAAACGGTTGATCTCGATGCGTCGCCGGGAGGACAGAACCTGAATGCTTTGACCCGCAGTATCTTTAATCTGCTTCCTTCATCGGTGCAATGGCAGGTCTCTCATAAAGCGTCACGCTCAAGTTATGCAACGACCGAAGAGATCTCAGCATCGGTCTATCGCTGTCTTACAGGAGAATGGTTCTCAAAATAGTTTTTCAAGTATCAGATCCACACGGGGGTAAGGAATGATCGGAAAAACAATACTGCAGTACGAGATCGTCGAGCTGTTAGGCGAGGGAGGTATGGGTGTCGTCTACAAAGCAAAGGATACCAAACTCGACCGTTTCGTCGCGCTCAAATTCCTTCCTGCACATATAGCAAAATCCGAACAAGAGAAATCCCGTTTCTTCCAGGAAGCAAAATCCGCCTCCGCATTGAATCATCCCAACGTCTGCACCATCTATGGTATCGACGAAGCGGATGAGATGCAGTTCATCGAGATGGAGTTGGTGGACGGTGCAACGCTGCGCGAGAAGGTCGCATCGTCATCACCGCTCCCTATCAAGCTAGTAGTGGACTACGCCATACAGACAGCCGAAGCACTTCAGGAAGCACACAGCAAAGGGATCATTCACCGCGATATCAAAGCGGAGAATATCATGGTGAACTCGAAGGATCAGATCAAAGTGATGGATTTCGGTCTGGCGAAATTAAAGGGCTCTCTCAAACTGACGAGAACTTCCAGTACCATCGGCACACTGGCGTATATGTCCCCGGAACAGATACAGGGAATCGAAGCCGATTCACGGTCCGATATCTTCTCCTACGGAGTGGTATTATTCGAGATGACGACCGGCAAGATGCCGTTCCGCGGCGAGCACGAAGCTGCCGTGATGTATTCCATCGTCAACGAAGAACCGGAGAATGCGGCGAAATTCAGGAGTGATATTCCCGAAGAACTGTTCCATATTCTGAAGAAATCGCTCGAGAAGGATCCTGAGGACCGTTACCAGTCGATGTCCGAGATCATCGTCGATCTCCGCCGGCTGAAAAAAGAATCGACACGCGTCGTCAGGACAAAAGAATTCCAAACGCCGTCCGATATAAAGAAACGCTCATCCTCTGCACCGCAAAATCATATGATGGTTTCGCGGCAATCGATGATCCTTGGGGGTGCGGTGATCGTACTCTTGCTTGGAGGATTCTTCTTCAAAGATTCACTTCGATCGCTGTTCACCCGCGATGAAAAGAAAGTGATCGTGGTCCTGCCGTTCGAGAATCTCGGACCGGATGATAAGAATTATTTTGTCGATGGAATGACGGATGAAGTGACGAGCCGATTGTCCGGACTCTCAGGATTGAAAGTGATCGCCCGCTCGAGCGCCGTTCAGTATAAGAAGACCACCAAAACACTGAAGCAGATCGGCGAGGAACTCGGCGTGAATTACATCCTTCAGGGGACGGTCCGATGGGAGACAGTGGACGGAAAGACGAATGTCCGAGTGAATCCTACGCTCATCCGCGTTGAGGATGAGACACAGGCGTGGTCTGAGTCGATCGAGTCCGTACTCTCCAGTGCGTTCAAACTCCAATCCGATATCGCCAGCCGTGTTGCCGGAGCGATGAATGTTGCGCTGGCAAAGACCGAGGAGCGTTCATTATCGTCAGCGCTGACCGAGAATTCAGAAGCATACGACATCTATCTGCAGGCGGTGGAATATGCCGACCGAAGCATCGGCAAGTCCGATCAGGAGATCGCCATCCGGCTGTTCGAGAAGGCTGTCCGTCTCGATCCGAACTTCGCCGCTGCATATGCCCGTCTCGGAAAAGCGCATGCAAGCTTCTATTGGTTCTTCTATGACCGCACTCAGAACCGCATCGACATGGCCCGGCAAGCGTCGGAGAAAGCGGTAGCACTCTCTCCCGAATTATCAGAAGCACACGAAGCGTTGGGATGGTTCCATTATCACACGAAGCTGGATTATGTAAGCGCGTTGAAGGAATTCGATCTTGCGCTGAAATACCGTCCGAACAATTCGCAAGTATATTACGGTATTGCGGCGGTGAAACGGCGTCAGGGTGACATTCAGGGTTCCATCGACGCATTCAAACAGTCCATCGAAGCGAACCCCCGTGCATCGGATGTTCTCCGTCAATTGGGTGAAACGCTCACACTGCAGAGGAGTTATGAGGAAGCGGATTCTTATCATGACCGTTCGCTTGAACTCGCTCCGGATATGACGGTGACGTATTGGGATAAGATCAAGAATATCCTGCTGTGGAAGGGTGACCTGCGGTTGGCACGGACGCTGCTTGCAGAAGCGCGTCGGCTCGGTAAGATCGAAGAGACCGAATTCTCCGTTGATTATATGAATTTTCTTGTCGAACAGGCGGACGGAAAGTACGACGCAGCAGTCAATGCGTTGTTAACCTCGAATACCGATGCATTAGAAAATACACAATTCTATTTCTCTCCGACCGTTCTGCTCCGTGCGAAGTTGGAAGTGTATCATGGGAATCTCCCGCTGGCAAAAAAATATTTTGACAGTTCTGTCATCTTTCTGGAAAAGAAACTCCAGAAGACCGATGAGGATGAACGTCTGTACAGCGCTCTCGGTATCGCATATTCGGGACTCGGTAATAAGGAGAAGGCAGTTCAAAATGGGATGCGAGGTATGGAACTGCTGCCGGTGGAGAAGGAAGCATGGCGCGGTTCGGCCCGTATGATCGAAATGGCGGAGATATATACGACGATCGGCGAACAGGAAAAAGCACTCGATCTGATCGAACGGCTACTTTCGATCCCGTCGGAACTCTCCCCGGCATATCTGAAACTCGATCCGGTGTGGAGACCGCTGAAGAACAATAAACGGTTCCAAAAGCTGGTCCAGTAAATAATTGTTTCATCGGTTCATTGTTTCATTGATTCATTATTTTGCGCGATGCTTTTCAATGTATCAATGGGTAAATCAACAAATGAACAAATTGTTTCATCGGTCCATTGTTTCATTGACTCATTACTGTGCATGACGCTTATCAATGGACCTATGTATCAATCACCAAATGATAAAATCCTATGATCGATTCGATAATATCTCACTATAAGATTTTAGAGAAATTGGGTGAAGGAGGAATGGGTGTTGTGTTCAAAGCCCAAGACACTACGCTCGACCGTTTCGTTGCCCTCAAATTCCTTCCCGATCATGTAAAGAATGGTTCCACAGAGCTCGACCGTTTTCTGCTGGAAGCAAAAGCGGCTGCTTCGCTGAATCATCCGAATATCTGCACGATCTACGGAATTGAGGAGGCAGAGGGGAAACATTTTATCGTGATGGAGTTCGTGGACGGTCAGACACTGCAGGAACGGAAGAGCACTCTCTCGCAGAAACAGGCGCTCGATGTGGGGATACAGATCGCTGAAGGACTCGCTGCTGCGCATGAAAAAGGGATCGTCCATCGCGACATCAAACCTGAGAACATCATGATCCGCAAGGACGGCATTGTGCAGGTCATGGATTTCGGCTTGGCAAAACTCCGCGGAGCATCGCGGCTCACCAAAGAGGGTAGCACGGTCGGTACCGCTGGATATATGTCCCCCGAACAAGTGCAGGGACAGGACACGGACCAACGATCCGATATTTTTTCTCTCGGTGTTCTGTTATATGAGATGCTCGCCGGCCAGATCCCGTTCAAGGGAGTCCACGAAACGGCGATTGCGTATGAGATCGTTAATGTTGATTCTCCGCCGATGTCCTCCGTTAAACCGGACATCACACCGGAACTTGACGCTGTTATTCTTGAATGTCTCGAAAAAGATCCGAAAGAACGTGCACAGTCCGCCAGTCAGGTGGCACTCGATCTGAAACGGTGCAGACGTGAATCGAGCAGGTCCCGTGCCAGCCGCACGATGGCCGCGCGACCGAATCTTTCATCGTCACGGATGAATTACACATCCAGCGATATTGAACAATCGGCGGAGAACATTCCTGCGAAGAATTCTTTCCCGTGGCTCATCATCACCGCTGTTGCCGTGGTGATGCTCGGAGCAGGATTCGGACTCTCAAAAGTTCTCTCACCGAGCACATCCGCTTCACATGAACCGGTGATCAGTGCGAGCATTACACTTCCGGCAGGACTCAAATACCACAACGGCTTAGGGGGACACTCCGCGATCTCTCCGGATGGTTCTACGTTTGCCTTCGTTGCAACCGACTCGATGATGCGGTTCGGAATATGGGTGCGTCCTCTCAATTCTTCCGATGCGAAAATGCTTCCCGGCACCGAGAATGCTCAGTATCCGTTCTGGTCCTACGACAGCCGTTCCATCGGTTTCTTTGCGGACGGTAAATTGAAATCGATCGATGAAAAGGGAGGTCCGGTCATGACCCTTGCGGATGCCCCGTTCGGCCGGGGAGCTGCCTGGAGCAGTTCGGGAGAGATCGTGTATTGTCCTTCGGTTGTTGCCTATAATCTGGTCGCCGTTCCCGCTTCCGGCGGAACGCCCAGGGAGGTGACACATTTCGATTCAACGACCAAATCCGTCCCGAGATTTCCTTCCATGCTTCCCGACGGGGACCATTTCATCTTTTCCATGATCACACTCGGCAACAATGATACTCACGCCGATCTCTATGTCGGTTCGTTGAAAGATGGAACGACGAAGAAGATCATCAGCGAAAGCTCATTCGGCATCTATGCATCGGAATATCTGTTCTCCTTCCGTCAGGGAACCATCATCGCACAACGGTTCGATCCCGGTACGCTCACGGTCACCGCAAAACCGACCGCGATCCAGGGGAATGTCAATTCATGGTCACCCCGCGGGAAGGCGGACTTTTCCCTCAGTGAGAACGGTCTGCTCGTCTTTTCACTCGGCGGATCCTCCCGTTCGAGTGAATTGTTCTGGATCGACCGGCAGAGTACGAATACGTTGATCGGAAAATTCGATCCCTTCCTTTCTATTAAACTCTCTCCGGATAACACCAAGATCGCGTATGACCAGATCGATTCCAAAGGAGAAAGTCCGACCGTTTGGATCTATGATATCGCAACGTCGGTCAGGACCCGGCTCACATTCGATGCTGATGGCGGAAGTTCTCCGATCTGGTCCCGCGACGGATCGCTGATCTTTTATAACGGTGACCGGAACGGGAGCAAAGCGAATATCTTTGTGAAACGCTCGGACGGATCGGGAGAAATGAAACTGTTCCTCGCAGGGAATGATAACACGGTCGGATATATTTGTCAGGATGTTTCCCCGGACGGACGGTATCTTCTGGTGACCATCGGGAATGAATCCGGGAAAGAGTTGGGTGTCGTGGACCTGAGCGACACGGTGAAGGAACGGTCGATGCAGAAATTACAGATCTATGGATCGAATGCCTGCTTCTCTCCTGACGGAAAATGGATCGCCTATAATGTCGTCGAATCGGGAGCATCACGATTGTATGTCTCATCATTCCGAGGGATCGAAGGGAAATGGCTGCTCCCGACGGACGGAGCATCGAATCCGTTCTGGGTGAAGAACAGGATCATCTTTTATTCTGTGACCCGCGACAGTTATGAAGGATGCGATGTCTCGTTTACGAACGGCAGCCCGGTCTTTGATCAGCCGGCATCCATCTTTATGCTCGGCCGGTCGCAAAACGCGTATCTCTACGGTGTCTCGAAGGAAGGGGACCGGTTCCTCGGATTCCGTCCCGCGAACGCCGGTGTCAGCACCAACATCTCGCTGCTGGTGAACTGGAAAGGGCTCGTCAACGAAGAGCTGAAGAATTGATCCATTGAATCATTGTATCATTGGCTCATTGATGCGCATGATGCACTTCAATGAATCAATGAATAATTCAACAAATAATTAAATCCTATGGTCGGTAAAACGATCTCGCAATACAAAATATTAGAAAAGCTTGGTGAAGGGGGTATGGGCGTTGTCTATAAAGCCCATGACACAAAACTCGACCGTTTCGTCGCTTTGAAATTCCTTCCTCCGCATTCGGCCCAGTCCGATCTGGAGAAGAACCGTATGCTCCAGGAGGCGAGAGCAGCGGCATCGCTCAATCATCCACATGTCTGCTCGGTGATCGATATTCAGGAAATTGATGAACGCCAATTCATTGTGATGGAATTTGTGGAAGGATCAACACTTCGTCAAAAACTTCCGATACAAAATGTGAATGACGGACTGAGAATTGCTGTGCAGATCGGGGAAGCATTGGGGGCCGCGCACGCAAAAGGGATCGTCCACCGCGATGTGAAGAGCGAGAATATCATGCTCTCCGCAGACGGCAGGATCAAGGTGATGGATTTCGGATTAGCGAAACTAAAGGGTTCGCTGAAACTGACAAAGACGTCGAGCACGGTGGGCACCCTTGCATATATGGCTCCCGAACAATTGCACGGAGGCGATGTCGATGCACGGTCCGATATCTTTTCGTTCGGTGTACTATTGTACGAGATCTTCACCGGCCGTTATCCGTTCCGCGGTGAACATGAAGCGTCGTTGATGTATTCCATCGTGAACGAAGAACCGGAATCCATTCTTAAATACCGTGAAGATCTGTCACCCGAGTTCGAACGGATCATCCTGCGCGCGCTGGAAAAGGATCCGGCGGACAGGTATCAGCATATCGATGATATGGTGAGCGAACTCGGACGTCTTCTCAAAGGTTCGTCCCGCATTGTCCGGCCGTCAATGACAGATGGATCGCGGACGAGTCATAGTATTGCCGTTCCCTCTAAATCCGGCAAGGCAGGATTGTGGTTCGCAGGTGCAGCGGTATTTCTCGCGATTGCGGTTGCGGTATGGTTCTTCCTGCTTAATTCATCCGGTCAGAAAATATCTTCGATCGCTGTTCTCACGTTTCAAAACAATAACCCGGATCCCGATAACGAATACCTTACTGATGGTATCACGGAATCGCTGATCTTCCGCCTTTCGCAGCTTCCGAATTTGAAGGTGAGTCCGACAAGTTCGGTGTTTCGTTACAAAGGGAAGGATCTCGATCCCATCAAGATCGGAAGTGAACTCGGTGTACAAGCGGTGATGTCGGGACGGATCATTCAGCGCGGTGAGAATATTTCCATAAGTGTTGAATTAGTCGATGTGGGGAACAACACACTGCTCTGGGGTGAAAAATATGAACGTCCGCTGTCGGAGCTGCTTTCTACACAGCGCGAGATCGCCGGTGAGATCGTGGAAAAACTGAAGCTCAAACTTTCCGGGGAAGAGAAGAAAAGTTTTGCCAAACATTATACGGAGAGCAACGAAGCATATCAACTCTATTTGAAGGGACAATACCATTTTGCAAAACGCACGAAAGACGATATACTGCGCGGGATCGATTTTTACCAACAAGCGATCAGTATCGACCCGAATTTTGCGTTAGCGTATACGCGAATATCTGATGCATATGCAAGTATGCCGCCGTACCCGTACATGGCACCGCTCGATGCATTTCCGAAGGCAAAAGCCGCAGCACAGCGCGCGTTGGAGATCGATCCGGAATTAGCGGAGGGGCACGCTGCGCTCGCAAATATTCTCGGGACCTATGATTGGAACTGGAAAGAATCAGAGAAAGAATTTAAACGGGCGATCGAAATTGATCCGAACAGCGCGGCAGCACACTTCCGGTACGGGCAGATCTATTTATATCCGATGAGGCATTTTGATGCAGCGATCGCTGAGATCCGTCAGGCGATGGAATCAGAGCCGTTGGATCTCGTGATGGGCACCAATCTCTCTATGGTGTACCTGGCGTCAGGCCAGACCTCGTTGGCTCTGGATCAGGCAAAAAAGACATATGAACTTGATCACGAATTTCCTGTCAGCCGGTATGTCCTTTGCCAGGCTCTTATTACTGATGGAAAATATCAGGAAGCAATCTCCATCGCCGAAGAAGGGTTGCGCGTTAATCCGAAGAATCAATTCCTCCTGATGAGTGCGGGGATCGTATACGCAAAGAACGGTAATCGGAAGTCGGCAGAGAATATGATACAGTACTTCAGCGATATTCAAAAGAATCAATATATCAATGCGTATATGGTTGCCGCTATTTATGGTGCGCTCGGAGAGAACGACCGGGCATTTGAAGAATTGGAAAAAGCATTTGGCAATCGCGATTGGCACCTTCAGCGATTGAATGTTGATCCGTTCATGGATCCGCTCCGTTCGGATGCGCGATTTAATATTCTGCTCAAAAAGATAGGACTGGTTCAATGATCGGACAAACGATCTCACAATATAAAATCCTCGAGAAACTGGGTGAAGGTGGAATGGGGATTGTGTACAAAGCGCAGGACACCAAACTCGACCGTTTCGTTGCGCTGAAGTTCCTTCCTCCGCACCTCGCTGCGTCCGAGCAGGACAAAGCGCGGTTCATTCAAGAGGCGAAATCCGCCGCCGCGCTGAATCATCCGAATGTCTGTTCCATCATCGATATTCAGGAGCATGAAGGAAACCTGTTCATCGTTATGGAATATGTCGATGGACAGACGCTGATGGACAAAAAATCATCCATCAGTTTGAAACAGGCGATCGAGATCGGTATTCAGATCGCGGACGGACTTGCTGTTGCACATGAAAAGGGAATCATTCACCGGGATATCAAGCCGGAGAACATCATGGTCCGCAAGGACGGTATCGTGCAGATCATGGACTTCGGTCTCGCGAAACTTGCCGGTACATCACGACTGACGAAGATGGGAAGCACCGTCGGTACACTCGGATACATGTCTCCCGAACAGGTGCAGGGGGCCGAAGCGGACCACCGCTCCGACATCTTCTCTCTCGGTGTTCTATTGTATGAAATGATCGCAGGACGTTCGCCGTTCAATGGGGCACACGAAAGTGCGATCCTCTATGAGATCGTGAACGTCGATGTTCCTCCAATGGTCACGGTCAAACCGGAACTCGATCCTGCGTTGGATGCGATCGTGCTGGAGTGTCTTGAGAAGGATCCTTCCGAACGGTATCAATCCATCGCTGAAGTATCCAAAGAACTTCGGCGGTTCAAACGGGAATCGAGCCGTTCGCGGGCCAGCCGCGTGATGCCGGTGACCGGTGCATTCCATCCCGGTTCATTTATCGGCAATCCGCCGCCGGCACAAGGAACTGAGACTGGAGTGTTCTCCACTGCGAAAAATAACTCAACAATATGGATGGCTGTTGCGCTTTTATTCGTCTGTATCACTATCATCGTGGCTGTCTTTCCGGGGATCATTACTCAGCCATCGTCGAACGGAGTGACCAAGGCGTATATTCCCGCACCGGAAAAATTGACCTTCAGCAATTCATTCGGGGGAGGACAGCTTGCTCTTTCTCCCGACGGCACTGAACTGGCCTTCATCGCTGTCGATTCATCCGGGAATACCGGTCTCTGGCTCAGGCCGATCAACGCATTAAGTGCGACGCTGCTGTCGGGGACTCAGGGAGCGGCATTTCCCTTTTGGTCCCCGGACAATCATTATATCGGATATTTTTCCGGCGGGAAGCTGAAGAAAATTGAAAAGACCGGCGGCCCCTCCTTCACTATTTGCGATGTTGTTACTCCGCGCGGTGCATCGTGGGGGAAAGACGGGAAGATCGTCCTGCCGACGGACCAGGTGACGGGACTATCGGTCGTTTCGGAGTCCGGCGGAATTCCTGTCGTGCTGACAACTCTCGATTCAACACGCAATGAACAGACACACCGCTATCCGTTCTTCCTGCCGGACGGAAAACATTTTCTCTATTTCTCGAGGACGACCGCTTCAGGTAGCGGAAGCGCTCTTGATGCCATTTGTGTCGGTTCGGTGGACGGTAAAACGATGATTCGGCTTCTGCCGGGCATCTCGAACGTTCAGTATGCGGCAGGACATATCCTCTTCATGCGCGAGAATACACTGATGGCGCAATCGTTCGATCCCGATGCTCTTGAACTGAAGGGCGATCCTTTCCCCATTGCTGAGTCGGTGGATTTCAGTACACGGTACAGTATTGCATCGTTCACCGTATCTCAGACCGGCGTACTCGTCTATCTGGGAAAGAGCATTGCAACAACTCCTGAACTGGCGCTGTTCAGTCCCTCCGGAAAAAAATTGCGTTCCTTCGGTCAGCCGGAAGTGTTCGTTGTCGCCAAAATGTCGAATGACGGCAGGACCATTGCAATGGATCTGTACGAAGTGACGGCCCGCAATGCAGACGTGTGGCTCTATGATGTTCTCCGAAATGTTAAGACCCGGTTCACGTTCGACGGGGGCGTTGATGCGTATCCGATCTGGTCGCCGGACGGGAAGAATATCATCTTCAGTTCGAACAGGAAGGGACATTATGACCTATACGAGAAGTTGGCAAACGGTGCTTCGGATGAACAGCTTCTGTATGCAACGAATCAGACGAAGACACCGACGGATTGGTCGATGGATGGAAAATACGTGCTCTTCTATGCGACGAACAGTCAGAACTCGAAGTCGGATATTTATTACATACCGATGACCGGCGAAAGGAAACCTGTCCCGTTCGTCGCCACGGAATTCAATGAGATGTTTGCCTCATTCTCGCCGGACGGACGATGGGTTGCCTATCAGTCGAATGAATCCGGAAAGAATGAGGTCTATGTGCGTCCGTTCCCGGGACCGGGTGCGAAGTGGCAGGTCTCGGCAAGCGGTGGAACGAATCCGCGCTGGAAGAATAACGGGAAGGAGATCTATTACATCGCGAACAGCAGACTGTATGAAGCGGATGTGAACGGGACCGGATCGACGTTCAATGTCGGGAATGTGAGGGAATATTTCGACCCTGCGACCGTCGGGGGGATCAACGTGGGGAACGGCATCCTGAAGGATATTTCCCCGGACGGACAGTCGATCCTTCTTTCGATCTCCAAGGGAATGATGGCAACGGCACCCCTCACGCTTGTGGTGAACTGGGACGAAGAGTTCAGGAAAAAATAGTTCAATTGATTCATCGGATCATTGTTAGAAAAATAATGCAATTGATCCACTGGTTCATGTATTCATTGATTCAATTGTTCGCTCATAGCGCATCAATGAATCAATGATTCGATCAACAAATGAATAAATCCTATGGTTGGACAGATAATATCTCAGTATAAGATCCTCGAAAAACTAGGTGAGGGCGGTATGTTCCAAAATCACCCACGAGCAATGTTTGCGAGTGGAAGTGATTTTGAGAATCCCGCTGAGCGTAGCGAAAGCGGGAGCCAGAGGAAAAAATTATGATCGGACAGATAATATCCCAGTATAAAATTTTAGAGAAATTAGGCGAAGGTGGTATGGGAGTAGTTTACAAAGCTACCGATACCAAACTCGACCGCTTCGTCGCCCTCAAATTCCTTCCGCCCCATATGGCGGCGTCCGAACAGGATAAGGCGCGGTTCATTCAGGAAGCGAAATCCGCCGCTGCGCTGAATCATCCGAATGTCTGTTCCATCATCGATATTCAGGAACATGAAGGAAATATGTTCATCGTCATGGAGTTTGTGGATGGACAAACACTCCAGGAGAGGAAAGCTTCCCTCACACAGAAACAAGCTATCGAGTATGCCATTCAGATCGCCGAAGGATTGGCGGCTGCGCACGAAAAAGGAATTGTTCACCGCGATATCAAACCTGAAAACATCATGATCCGTAAGGACGGTATCGTGCAGGTGATGGATTTCGGTCTTGCCAAACTTGTCGGTGCATCGCGGCTGACGAAGGCCGGCAGCACCGTCGGCACACTCGGATATATGTCCCCGGAACAGGTGCAGGGACAGGAAACAAGCCATCGTTCCGATATTTTTTCCTTCGGTGTTCTGTTATATGAAATGCTCACAGGAAAATCTCCGTTCACCGGTGCGCATGAGAGTGCCATCTTGTATGAGATCGTGAATGTCGACGTCCCGCCACCGTCCACGGTGAAACCGGAACTCGATCCTGAACTTGACCGCATCGTCATGGAATGTATGGAGAAGGAGCCGAACGAGAGGATGCAGTCCATCAAACAGGTCGCCATCGATCTGAACAGGTTCAAACGGACGTCGAGCAGAACGCGGATGAGCAGGACCTTCTCGACCGGTGCAATGTCCAATGCATCACCGCAACCGACGGCGAAGTCATTGGCAACAATGATTCTCAGCGGAAAAAATCTTCCTTGGTTGATCACATCGCTTGTTGTTGTGCTCAGCATTGTACTGTTCGTGTTCATACCGGTGTTCAATGGACATCCGGTCGGAACGAACCGTTTTAATATTTCCGTCATCAGCACTTCCGAACAACAGATCGCACGGTCAGATATCCCAAGCATCGCATTGTCGCCGGATGGATCCATTCTGGCATATACAATGTTCGAATCAGGAATAACAAAGATCTACGTCCGGTCATTGAAGAATTTTCTTGGTATGCCTCTGAAAGGTACAGAGAATGGAACGGCGCCGTTCTTCTCTCCGGACGGACAGTGGATCGGGTTTGAGGCCGACGGGAAGATCAAGAAGATCCCTGTTCAGGGAGGTGCTGTGGAGATCGTGACCGATGCTGTCGGATTCCGGGGTGCATCGTGGGGTTCTGATGACCGGATCTATTTCAGTCCTTCGTTCTCATCAGGCATAGTCTCGGTTAATTCAAAAGGAGTAGACCTCAGGAACATTTCCACACTTGATACCGTTCGGCATGAACGGACGCATCGTTGGGTGCAGGTACTTCCGGGATGCAAATACATCCTCTATACCATCGGTGACGTGAACAATCCGAATTCGTATTCCGACGCACCTATCGTCATCCAGTCGATCGAGACAGGAGAACGGCACGTATTGGATGTCCGCGGTGAAATGGCGAAGTATGTTGAACCCGGTTTGTTGATCGTCGGCCGCAACAGCACGCTTCTTGCTGCGCCGTTCAGTCTGAGCGATTTCCGGCTGACAAAACAATTATCCACGGTCATCAACGAAGTCAGCAGCGATCCCGGAAGCGGCGTCGTCGATTATGCGATTTCAGATAATGGTCATCTCGTGTATCTGCCCGGTTCGTTGAACAAGGATCTTGAATTGGTCTGGGTTGATATGGAAGGGAAGGTCACCCCCGTCAGCGCTCAGCTGCAGCCGTACAATGCACCCCGTATGTCGCCGGACGGGACAAAAATGGCGGTGACGTTCGGTGTCGTCCGCGGAAGCGACAACGATATCTGGATCTATGATATCAAACAAGGGTCGTTCAGCAGATTGACATTCGGTAAAAAGATGTTCGCACCTGTCTGGAGTGCTGACAGTAAAAAGATCTATTATGCGAATGCTGTTGCCTCGGAGCAAGGAATCTGGGAGATATCGGCCGACGGCGGTTCGGAAGGGAAACTCCTGCAGAGAATGACGATCCCGACGTATCCCGTTTCCGTCTCACAGGACGGGAAGTACCTCATCCTCGACAACGAAGGAGGACCTTCGGACGGCGATATTTCGATGATCGACCTTCAAAAGAACGGCGCATCCTCGGTACTGTTGAATGCACCTGCGTATGAATCCGGCGGTCAAGTGTCGCCGGACGGTAGGTATTTTCTCTATTATACCAATGAGACCGGTACGTTTGAGATCTTCGTCCGTTCGTTCCCGGAGCTGAAAGGAAAATGGCAGATCTCCGTGAACGGCGGTGTCTCACCCAGATGGTCACATGATGGAAAATTCATTTACTTCATCAATCCGCTCGGCAAAATGATGGCGGCAAAAGTACGGACCCAGCCGACCTTCTCCGCTGAACAGCCGCAGGATCTGGTCGATGTAACACAAATGTATTTTCCGAACAATCCCGTCAACAATTTCGATGTCACTCCGGACGGAAAGAGATTTGTGATGATACGGAACGGAAAGAACAATGCAAAGATGACCGCCTACAATTATATCA
This sequence comes from Chitinophaga pinensis, assembly GCA_943369855.1. Lineage (GTDB taxonomy): Bacteria > Bacteroidota > Ignavibacteria > UBA10030 > UBA8401 > UBA8401. The sequence continues at coordinate 14,060 of CALROS020000008.1, forward strand.
TGAACTGGACGGAAGAACTCAAAAAGAATAATTGAACCATTGGCTTATTGTATCATTGATTCATTGTTGGGCATAAAGCTCTTCAATGAATAAATGAACAAATCAACAAATGAATAAATCTTATGATCGGTCAAACAATATCGCAATATAAGATCTTGGAGAAACTCGGTGAGGGAGGGATGGGCGTCGTGTACAAAGCCCAGGACACTAAACTCAACCGCTTCGTTGCGCTCAAGTTCCTTCCTCCGCATATGGCCGCTTCGGAGCAGGATAAAGCGCGGTTCATTCAGGAAGCGCAGTCCGCAGCAGCGCTGAATCATCCGAATGTCTGTTCCATCATCGATATTCAGGAACA
>CALROS020000009.1:0-13660 GCA_943369855.1 Chitinophaga pinensis
GTTCCAATTGTTCGCGGGGGGACCGATCGGCAGCGGCAGACAATTCCTGCCGTGGGTGCATATGGATGATGTCGTGCGTGGAATATTATATCCGATGGCGCAACCATCGTTCAGCGGTGTCTACAATCTTGTCTCACCGCATGCAGTAACGATGAATGACTTTTCGAAAATATTCGGCTCAGTGCTTCACCGTCCGTCATGGCTGCCGGTCCCGGATCTTGCCCTCTCTCTATTATACGGCGAAGGAGCCAAGACAATACTTTCGGGACAGAACGCCGTTCCCAAAAAACTGATCTCATCCGGTTATCAATTCTCATATTCCGATCTCCGCACCGCGCTGCAGAATATCCTCAATAAATACTGTAGGCACGGACTCCTGTCCGTGCCGATTTAATACAATATAATCTATTGTCCATTCAGGTGAAGACCTTGTTCTTTTGAATTGCCTGTGCTATTCTCATTGTAAAAATGAAACCATTGTTAATGCAGGATAATGAGATTCAAAAAACATCGGCAATACCGTCTTCCGTACTTTAACTATGCAGGCAGTGCATTATATTTTATCACGATCTGTTGTGAGAATCGTAATGAACTATTTGGCACAATAAAAAACGGTGTAATGTACAAATCCTGGATTGGAGAGATCGTTGAATCATGTTTGAACAGGATCCCGCTCAGCTCATCGTACGCTTTCCTCGATTCCTTCGTTATAATGCCTGATCATATTCATGCAATTATCGGTTTGGATAATCCGGATGAACAACTAACTGTCCCACTCAAAAAATTCGCTCCCAAAGAAAGATCTCTTTCGATCGTTGTGCGGAATTTCAAATCAGCGGTGACCATATATGTTAGAAGGAATTGTCCTGCAATGAATATATGGCAATCCAGATTCTACGACAGGATCATACGAAATGAAAAAGAATTATATGCTATACGGAAATATATAACAGACAATCCAAAGAATTGGTCAAACGATAGGAATAATGTTGAAAAATGATCACATGGTAAAACGCCACGGGACGGTCAGGAGACCGTCCCTACATTTCTCTTAGCGTCTTGGCGCCTTTGCGAGAGTCTGCTTTTGTTCTTCCTTGTGGCTTGTGTGCCAAATTTAATCCGTGAACATCCAATCTTTCTGTGTCATCCGTGTTCTATTCGGCAATATTATCGAACATCATACCGTAAGAACCGCACGAACGCCCCTGCAAATGCACCGAGCGAGAATATCCCCAGCAATCCGAAATCGATGATCGCCGGTGTCACAGCGTCTCGGAACGTATGCAGCGGATGCTCGAACCGCGGCATGTCGGAAGTATCCAGGACCCCTTTTTCTCGTCCTGTATCGATCTTCACTCCTGTGTCGGAATCCATCGTGATCCGTATCCCGCCGATTCCGCCGTTCTCTTTTTGCTTCTTGTCCTTATATGCGGTGAACACGAGACGATAGGTGTTGAGCGCATCCTCGTATCGCTGCTTCAATGCAATATCTGTCCCGGCCAGATTCATCGCCGCCAATTGGAACGCTGAGGAGGGAGAGAACCGGGAAAGCAGAAGGGCGAACCGTTCCTGTTCTGCTTTTTTGTTGCGGAGATCTTCGTTCACCTTTGCGGAATATTCGTCGATATCTTTTTGAACATCCTTTCTGTCCTTGTCATCCTCTTCCATCCACTGCCACATATGTTCCTCACGGAATGCTTCTCGTTCTTCTTTGCTCATCCCTTCGGTAGGAGCGTTGCGCTGTTTCCATTTTTCCTGCATCACATTCTCATATTGTGACCAGCGGTCCTTGCTGAACGTCTCCCGCTGTCCTTCCGCCTCCGCCACGGTCGGTACAGTGATGATCTGTCCCGCAATGGTCGCACCGGCGCGCGGCACAATGAAGACGAGGCAGACCCAGATGACGAGCGAGAAGAGGAACGATGTTGATGAACGCTTCGTCATGGTCGACAGGAAGATCCCGAGCGCGATGAAGAACGTGAGATATAATAGAGTAGCGCCGTACAGCGTCGTCAGTTTCAGCCAGTCATCGCCGGTCATCGCCACATTCCACAGCAGCATGATCAGCAGTGAAAGGAGCATCGGAATGAGAAGCGGTATCACAAGACCGAACCACGAGCCGATGAACTTGCCGATGATGTATCTCGTGCGCGGGACCGCATTGCTGAATGTGAGCTGCAATGTTCCCCGTTCCGACTCGCCGTTGATCGAATCGTAGGTGAAGAGGATCGCCAGCAGCGAGAAGACCACCGTGACGATGAATGAGAAGTCGACGAACCGGAACACGGCATAGATCGGATCGTCCGAATACGTGCTGTGCATCAGTTTGATGCCGTTGAAACTGTTCACGGCGGAGATACGGCCGATGTCGTTGTTCACGCCCGAAACGAAGATCTGCATCGGGTCCGGCATGCGCAGGATCTTGTTGTTCAATCCCATCCATCCTCGCGCCTCGCGCATCTCCTGCTGCACCAGCTGCGTGGTCGTCTCATACTGCCGCGATGCGTTCGTGTATTGGTCGATCCCGACGACAACACTGAGCAGGAGCAGCACCGAGACGACGGCGAACGTGATCGTGAATTTCGGGCTGAAGAAGATGTTCTTCAATTCATGGGTGATGAGTGTTGATAACATTTGTTTTCCTTTGAGATTTTGTTCTTTCCGTTTTCTTATCCGTGGAGATCCGTTCTTTCCGTCTGATCCCTGCCCGACTGACCTATCACTCGTATCGTCGGTCAGGCGGGCGTGTTCTATTATCGAACGTCATATTTCTTGAACGCCGCAAACGCCCCCACAAAGAACAGAAGATTGAACGCCGCCAGCACTCCCGCATATCCTGCAAAATATCCCATTCCGGAGGAGGACGGCAGCGGAATGAAATTGAACTGCGGCAGTTCACCGATGTTGATCGGTTTCGGCTTAGCCGCATTATCATCGGATACCATCCGGAAGACCATGGAGAATCCTCCCGTATTCATTCCTGTCTTTTCCTTCATGAATTTGGCGTATTCCTGCTGATAGTTCTGTGCCTGGACCATATATTCCTGCTCAAGCCGGAGGGACGTTCCCGTGATCTCCGATGCCGCAAGCGTGAACAATGCGGAAGGGGAGACCGCGGAAAAGAATTGCGCCAGCTGCTGCTGTTCGATCTGGCGGTTCTTCCGGTCCTCATTCAGCCGGGCGGCAAGCTCGTTGAATTTCTTCTCGCGCTCATCGGCAAGATTCTGCATGAACTTGTTGAATTCCCCCATCACCAGCTGCATATCCTGCGATTTCGGCGGGACGAATGAATTCATCTTCGCCCGGTCCTCATTCCAGATCTGGGACATGAATCGGCTCTTCTGCGAATTGATCTCGTCCAGACTCGGTACCTTCACGAACAGGTCCGCGCCAACGACGGAAAGCCGGGGAAGGATCATTACCATCATGATCCACAGCGAGAGCAGTACCAGAAATGATGTCGATGATTTTTCCGTCTTTGCCGAGACAAATAATGCAAGGGAGAGGAACACGCCGACCGACAGTAATCCCGCTGCAATGATCAGTGTCAATTTCATCCATTCATCCGCGGTCAATGCGATATTGAACGCGGGAAGGAAAAGGACCCCGATGAGGATCGGCAGCAATAACGGAACGGCAAGCGCGAGAAATGAACCGATGAACTTCGCCGTTGTGTACTGCGCTCTCGGAACGGCGTTCGAGAACGTCAGCCGGAGTGTCCCGCGTTCCTTCTCGCCGTTGATCAGATCGTAACCGAAGAGGATGGCGAAGAGCGACAGGACGATGGAGAAGATGAACTCCAGATCGAGGAACCGGAACATCGCAAAGATCGGATCGTCGCCGTACCGGCTGTCCTCACTCTGCAGTTCGCCGCGGCCGTGGACTTCGATCGTCCGGCCGATGTCGTTCGATACTCCGCTCACGAGTGTTGCCAACGGCTGCGGAGGAAGGAAGATCTTGTATCCCTGTACCCGCATCCAGTCCGTGATCCCTTCGTATTGACGAACGTTCGCCGTCTTCGATGCTTCATACTGCGACTGTGCCACCTGATAATTGCGGACGCCGATATAGAACGACAGCAGGATCAGTATGGAACAGATGCTGAACGTGACCGCAAATTTTGTTGAACTGATGATATCCTTCAGTTCCTTCTCGATAATAAGTTTGAGCATATTGCCCCTTTTGCATTAATTCAATGATGTTGTTGAACATTGTCATTCCGAACGAACCCGCATTTTATCGTTGGTGAAGTGAGGAATCTGAGATAATATTAATATTCAGATTCCTCACCCCAAAGAACGGGGTTCGGAATGACATGACACAGGATGTGACTACTCACTCACTCCTGCCATATAATTCATATACAGTTTCTCAAGATCCTCACCCGAAAGTTCTTCCCGCTTTTTCTGCATCACCAGCTCCCCCTGCCGCATGATCCCGATGGTGTCGGCGGATTCTTTCGCACGGAAGATGTCATGTGTGGACATGAGTATCGCTTTCCCTTCGTTCCGCAATGATTCGAGCAGCTGCATGAATTCAAATCCGGATTTGGGATCGAGTCCGGATGTCGGCTCATCCAGCAATATCGCCGGTGCATCCTTCAGAATGGCGATGGCAATACCGCATTTTTGCCGCATTCCTTTGGAAAATCCCTTCAGTTTTTTGTTATGCGCCTCTTCTTGGAGTCCCACTCGCAGAAGCACATTGCGGTAATCCTCCTTGGTGCAGTTCGTTTTTCCGCCGAGACGGACGAAATAATCGAGATTCTGTACCGCGGTGAAATTCGTGTAGAGCATCACATTCTCCGAGACGAATGCCACATGCTGTTTCGCTTTCAGCGGTTCGGTGTGCGTCGGGATGCCCGCAATGCGTGCTTCGCCGGAGGTCGGCTCCAGAAAATTGAGGAAAATGTTGATGGTGGTCGTTTTTCCCGCTCCGTTCCCACCGAGCATCGCAAAGATCTCGCCGGGCCGGACGGAAAATGAGACATTATTTACAGCAAGGGCTCCGTCCTCGTAGCGCTTGGTGAGTCCTACCGCTTCGAGCAGTGGTTCGTGTTCCATGATTCTCTCCTTTGTGATAATAAAAATTTGGTCCTAAAAACTCTCACACAAAGCCACAAAGGATAAATATTGATATATCGTTACACCTTTGTGATCATTCGTATTAATTGTTACTTGTTCTTCTTCGCGAATGAATAATTTGCTTTTCTTTGTGTCTTTGTGTGAGCAAGACATTACCGTTTTGACAATTTGATGCCGTACCACACGATCCCCGCAGCGACACCGAGTATCAGCAGCACGACGATGATCGTCCCAACAACATTCGTCTCCGCCTGGATCTCCGCCGTGATCGTCTTATCCTCACCGTTCACCGGCTGATTGTCGGAGAGTGCGGTCGTGCGGAGACGGATCTCGTACCGTCCGGTCGCGATATCCTTCGGCGGCGTGAACTCGAGCGTGATCCGTTTCTCCTCCGAAATATCCAATGACTGTATCACCATTGGATCGATCTTCTTTGTCCAGTTCAGCGGCACATCCGCTTCGATCTTCAGATTGTCCAGACGCCGTGTTCCTTCATTGATCAGTTCAATGGAGAGTGATACTTTCCCGTCCGGTTTGATGGAGTGGAACAGCTGCTGTGCGCGGACGAGCAGACGTCCTTTTCCGCGCGGCACGAGTTCCAGTTTCACGTATCCGATCTGCAGTTTTTCGATCTCTTCCTGTTTCCATATGCGGGATGTCACGTTCTTGAATTCATCCATCCTGTCCCGCGGTATCACGAGCACGAAGAACGGGATCGGCATATCCATTTGGATCTCCGCCGTGGGACGGTCGGGAAGCGAGACATCGAGCGCCGCTTTGCGCGTGTTCGCATTCTCCAGGAATTTGAACTGACTGAGCCGCGCCTGTGTCTGCGGATCCTTGAAATACCGGTTCAGCTGCTGGGGAAGATTCACCACTTCCAGCGCGAACGTGTTGGACGTTCCGCTGAACAGTTCCAGCGTCAGATCGTATGTTGCGGTCTTGCCGAGTTCCGCTTCCTGGGAGAATTGCTGGGACTGGACGATCACTTTGTTCTGCGACGCATCCTTCTGCAGGAAGATCTTCATCGTCCGGGATGAACCGTTGCCGTAGATCAGATTCACCACTACGGCATCAAGGTCCTGCAGCAAAATGAAATCGATATCCTTCGGATGACCGAACCGCAGTTCATCGATCTTCGCTTCATACGGCTGACTGATGATGGAATTGTCCGTGTTCGCGATCGACACATAGATATTCGGGATGACATCCGGCTGCAGCGAGCGGAACAGCTGGTCTTCCATCTTCACCAGTTTCTGGAATTCGGCATTCCCTCCGGACGTATTGATGAGCGTGATGCGGACATGCTTCTTACCGTCACGCGTCTGATATTTCACCGCTTTCTCAACGGAGATGAACTGTCCCTCGAACAGAACGGCGAGTAAGGACTGCTGATAGTTCACTTCTGCATCGGAGAAAGAGACCTTTGCGCGGTCCAGTTCAGCTTGAGAGAGGAGACCTTTTTTGAACAGATCCTGCTGCCGGTTGAATTCGCTTCTGCTGAACTCGTATGCTTCTTTCGCACGCTTCAATCCGAGCAGACGGTATTTGTCGTCACGCTGGTTGAAATACGGATTCCCCTGTGCGAATAGTGGTTCAGCAGTAGAGATGAACAGCGCTGTGAAAAAAATAATGGTTGCTATGTGCTTCATATATTTTAGTTTCATAAATCTTATTTTCCGCGATAAGCTATGTCATTCCGGCGCCACGAAGTGGTCCCTTTGGGAAACGCCGGAATCCAGGCGTTGCTATTTACTCCGCATGATCATTCTTCCCATCGGTTTTGGTTTGGCAAATGTCTCTTTGGAGGTCTTGCCGTTACGCGAGAACTCGATCGTCACGCTGTCGCCTTCCTTCAATTCCGTATACACTTCATCGAATTCTTCCGCCGTGGATACTTTCGCGCCGTTCAGTGTGAGCACGACATCATTCTCTTTCGGGATGAATGTCTTGAAATTGTGATCCAGCGTGGGGAGTGTACCGCTCACCACAGCATGCTTCTCCTTTGTGATGAGACGCAGGCCGAGCGCCGGCAGCACCTGTTCGCCCTCTTTTCCTTCCATGCGGATCACCATTCTTCCGTTACCGCCCGATTCCTTGTTCAATTCCTCTTCACTCTTCTTTGTGAATTTTGCCAACTGAAGACTCTCGCCCCGTTTGATGCCGATCTTGAATTCGTCTCCTGTTTTGGTGTTCTCGTAGAGTTCGCGGAGTTCCTTTACGGACCTTACTTTCTTCCCGTTCGCCATCAGAACAAGATCGTCCTTCTGAATGTCCGCATTCTGTTTCTCATTGTTCCCCAGAATGATCTCGACCTTCAGATTCTCCTTGCCCGGTACGATCACTGCGCCGAGTTCACGGATGATCACCGCATCATCCATGGAGAATTGACGGGAGATCCGTTTTGGCTCCTGGCTGAAGAGACAATGCGCCGAATGTACCGCAAGGAAAGAAAGAAGCAGTGCTGCGAGAACATGTTTCATGTTGGTCCTTTCAAATTGATGGTGTGTTGTAGTGCTGGTTACACGGTCAATCTACTTCGGTAGTTGCGCGATTCATAGTTAAAGAGTGTTATGGAGTGTTAAAAAATGTTAAACGGCGGGATTTTCATTCAACCGTTCATTAGATTGGTGTCATGAAACGAGACTCAAAACATATCACCGTCATCATCTCGGCGATCAGTGTTGCGCTCATTGGATTGATCACGCTGCAGGTCGTCTTACTCGTCGATTCCTACCGGCAAAAGGAACAGGCGTTCGACCGCAACGTGTTGAACGCGCTGAATTCGGTCGCTCAGCGCATCGAGAAGGATGAAGCGGCATCGAAGATCTTCAATGTTGCGATGACACTCCCGCGGCCGGTCCCGGGGAAACGGCTGAAGGATCTTCAGAAGGTGATCGTGAAGTCGGACAGATCGATCGGATCAAAACGTAATTTCAAATGGATCGTTTCCGATACACAAAGGTCGTCCGGCGGAAAGCAGATGCGTGTTGAAGTATTCCACTCGTCCGGCATTGATACTATGTCCGCAGCGGTGATCAAAAAGGACAGCATGCATAAAAAGGGGGAGAGGCATTCATTCTCTTACAGTTTCTCGACTGATGATAATGAGATGCGCATCCGCTCCAATTTCGGCGACTCGGCGATGATCGTGCTGAACGATACTACCAAGAAACGCCGCGGGGAGATCGTGGCGCAGGTGGTGGATAAACTCTTTTTGATCGAAACGCTTCCGATCGAACAGCGTCTCGATCTCTCGAAACTCGATTCACTGCTGAAGTCCTCCTTGCATTCCGTCGGTATCTCGATGGATTACAGCTTCCGCGTGCTGGTGGGGGAATACGATTCAGTGAAATTATCGAACGATTCGCTCAGGAGAAGTGAAGTACGGACCACCCCGTTCAGGACGAGATTGTTCCCGAACGATGTTCTCTCGCCCAGATATGAACTGGCGTTGTTCCTTCCCGAAAAATCATCGTTCGTCCTGAGCGAAATGTCGCTGCTGCTGGTGATGTCGCTCATCTTTGTCTCTATAATTGTGATCAGTTTCGTCTACACCATCCGTGTGATCGTGCTGCAGAAGCGATTCTCGCTCTCTATCGTCGATTTCATCAACAATATGACACATGAGTTCAAGACGCCCATCTCGACGATCGCCCTCGCGTCCGAAGCGATAGCGAAACCGGAAGTGCTGAAGAGCAGACCGAAAGTGCTGAAATATACTTCGCTCATTGTGGATGAGAATAACCGGATGAAACATCAGGTCGAAAAGATCCTGCAGATGGCGGTGCTCGAAGAAGGGGAATTCGAATTGAAACGGACTGATGTGGAAATGCATACGGTGATTGAACAAGCGGTGAAGAATATCGCACTTCAGATCGAACAGAGGAACGGTTCCATCAGTACGGTCTTGAACGCGGAACGATCGGTCGTGCATGGCGATGCGGTCCATCTGACGAACATCATCAACAACGTTCTTGATAACGCAGTGAAATATTCCTCGGCTCTCCCCGCGGTTCGAATCGAAACGAAGAACAATGAACGTTCCATCGTCATCAGTATCAGCGATAACGGTATCGGCATTGCCAACGATGATCTCGCCCGCGTGTTCGAGAAGTATTACCGCGTTTCGACCGGTAACACGCACGACGTGAAAGGATTCGGACTTGGACTCAGTTATGTTCAATTGATCACGGAAGCGCACGGCGGAACAGTGGTCCTGTCAAGTGTGCCGGGAAAAGGAACGACTGCGGAGATCACACTTCCCGTATGAAGCAGGGACCGAAAATATTATTGCTGGAAGATGATGCCAATCTCGGTTTTATTCTGAGCGAGCATCTCGAGATGAACGGATTCACCGTCCGGCACTGCACCAACGGCGTGGACGGTTCAGCCGCATTCAGAAAATCCTCATTCGCTCTATGTCTTGTGGATGTGATGATGCCGAAGAAGGATGGATTCACTTTCGTGAAAGAGCTCCGGCAGAACGACCAGCAGACTCCGGTTATCTTCCTTACGGCAAAATCATTGAAAGAGGACCGCATTGAAGGACTGAAGATCGGTGCGGACGATTACATCACCAAACCGTTCAGTATGGAGGAACTTCTGCTCCGAATCACGGCTGTTCTGAAGCGGAGCCGCCCCGCACCATCTGCTGTAGAACTTCCCGAGCAGATCGCCGTCGGTTCATTTCAGTTCGACGTGCGAAAATCGGTACTGACATTCGGAGCAAAGAAGAAGATCCGGCTCACCACGAAAGAATCCGAACTGCTCGCCGTGCTCTGTGCTCACCGCAATCATGTCGTCGAACGTGAACAGATATTGAATGCTGTCTGGGGAACCGATTCCTATTATTCCGCCCGCAGTATGGATGTGTATGTCTCAAAACTGCGCAAATATCTCAAAACCGATCCGAAAGTATCCATCGTGAACGTTCACGGAAAAGGATACACACTTCTCATTGACCCGTAACACAATTTATTTCCCTCTCTTTAACGTTGTTCCTCTTTGTACTGTCCAACGAGTGATTCTTGCGGTTTTTTGCATAAAAAATTGTAAATTCATTCATTACAATGAAACGAACTTCCTTTATTTTATTGATCCTTTTCGCTGTTTCCGGCTGTGTGGATAATGCGCCGCATGACAATCCGCTCGATCCCGGATCCTCGGCCTATGTCAAAGCCGGAACATTCGGCGGAAGACTGATGATCGAGAATCAGAATACCGGAGTGTCGCGGGCGACAGTGTGGGATCTGAATGAAGGCGTCGCTGTGATAACGGACTCGCTCGGATATTTTTCGTTCGGCTCTCTTCCCGCCGGAGCCCACCGTTTTGTGACGGCAAAAAGCAATTATACCAACGACACATTCCAGGTGGATATACGATCCGGCACCACCCAGCAGGTTACACGCTATCTGAACGGTTCCCCCATTGTGTCATTGACGCAGATCCTCACCCGGAAGATCGATCAGTATTTCCCCAGTCCTCAATATTTTGTCGATGTCACAGCGTCCGTCTCGGACCCGAACGGCATCTCCGATCTTGATTCCGTCTGGTTCGGATTCGACTCGCTCCGCTATCCGCTGACCTACTCCGTTGCAACGAAGAATTTTCACGCGACCATCTTCAAGTACGATATACCGACGAACACCATCCAATATCTGGTCGGGAAACCGCTCTCGATCATTTCACGTGACACGAAATTGGCGGTCAACATCAGCGCTCCGTTCTATGTAACGCGGGTGATCGAGAATGAAGCGACACCGATCTCGCCGTCGCCGTTCGTTCAGGATACCGTTGCTGCGGATTCCATCACATTCAAGTGGACCCCTCCGGCTGTCACCTATAATTATTCCTACAATCTTTCGCTCTCCCGTGTGGACGCAGGAACGCAGACCGTTGTGTGGACGCATCTTGGATTGAATTCATTCTTCGAAGAACAGGCATACGACGGTGCGTCAAAACTTCCCCCCGGAAATTATGTCTGGACGGTCTCCGTTGTGGATGATTTTGGAAATTACGGACGCTCGAAGGAATCCGCCTTCGTCATTAAATAGCCTATGGAAAACACAAAAGATAATTTCAACGCTCTGTTCGAGATCACCAGAACCATCAACTCCATTCTGGAGCCGAATGCGCTGCTGGAGAAAGTGCTCGAGATCGCCATGACGCATCTCTCCGCAGAACGCGGATTCGTGATGCTCGCGGATGACAGGAGTGAGAACGGTTATACCGTTGTGACAGTGAAGAACTTCAATTCCAAAAAAGCGAGTGATGAATTCGCCGCTTCGTCATCCGTGGTCACTTCCGTCCTGCAGTCCGGCGAAGCGGTGCTCACATTCGACGCGATGACGGATGAACGGTTCGAATCCTCCGTCAGCATCATGGCGCAGAAGATCCTCTCCATCATCTGCATCCCGCTCCGCGCGGGTGAACGCATTGCCGGTGCAGTGTATCTGGACAGCAGCCGTTCGCGCAAAGCATTCACGGAGGACGCGCTGAAATTCCTCACAGTCTTCGGCAGTCTGGCGGCGATCGCCATCGAGAATGCGCAGCGGTATTCCATTTTGGAAACACAGAATACCAGATTAAAGAACGAAGTGGATGTATCACATCTGTTCAGCAATATCATCGGGAAAAGTGAGAAATGGCGGAAAGTGCTCGAGATCTCCCAGCGTGTGCTGGATGTCGATGCCGCAGTGCTCATTACCGGAGAAAGTGGCACAGGAAAAGAATTGATCGCCCGCGCTATTCACGAGAATGGAACGCGGAAAGGACAGGCATTCGTTGCCGTGAACAGTTCTGCACTTCCCGAAAGCTTGATGGAAAGCGAACTGTTCGGTCACGTTCGCGGTTCATTTACCGGTGCATCGTCCGATAAAAAAGGACTCGTGGAAGTGGCGAACGGCGGAACGCTGTTCCTGGATGAGATCGGGGAACTTCCCCTGACGCTGCAGGCGAAGATCCTTCGTCTGCTGCAGGAGAAGGAATACCGCCGTGTCGGCGACACAGCGAATCGGACGGCGAATATCCGTGTTATTGCCGCGACGAATAAGGATCTGAAAGAGGAATCCAAATCGGGACGGTTCCGCGAGGACCTGTTCTTCCGGTTGAATGTTGTTGGGATCCATCTCCCTCCGCTGCGCGAACGGCGGGACGATATTCCGATCCTTGCCGACTATTTTGTGAAAAAAGCCGCCGACAACTATAAACGTCCTGTTGATGGCATAACTCCCGAAGCAATGCAGCTGCTCCTGGCAAATCAATGGAAAGGGAATGTCCGCGAATTCCAGAATGTGATCGAACGTGCCGTCGTTCTTTGCCGGGGGACCCAATTGACGAAAGATGATTTTCTCTTCGATTCCTCCGATCAATCCGCACTTCAAAAGAACGCCGTCACGCTGGCGGATTTTGAACGTCAATTGATCGAAACTACGCTGAAAGAAATGGACGGGAACCGCACACGGACTGCAGAAAAACTCGGTGTATCGCTCCGATGGCTGCAGTACCGCATTAAAGAATGGGGTAACGAGTAATTCTTGTCACACAAAGCCACAAAGTTATAAACGATATGAAAGAAAATGATATTGCGAAGATAGCGGTTGATGTGGCCTTTCAGCTCCACTCAACTTTGGGGCCTGGCTTATTGGAATCGGTCTATCAGGAATTGTATGTTTTTAAGTTGAGGGAACGAGGATTATCAGTAGAAACGGAAGTTCATCTTCCGGTAGTTTATGAAGGGAAACAGTTCTCGTCAACATTTCGAATTGATATTCTTGTAGAAAAGAAAGTTGTTATTGAGTTAAAATCTGTTGAAACCGTTCTTCCGGTCCATAAGAAACAGCTCTTAACTTATCTGCGGTTAAGCGAATTAAAACTTGGACTGCTTGTTAACTTTGGTTCAGCATATATAAAGGACGGTATTGAACGTGTCATCAACGGTGTTCTTGAATAATTCTTTCAATTGCTCTTCTTTGTGGCTTTGTGTGAGATGTTCAAAAGTATATGTCTTTGAACGTCAATTTCCTTAAGTGCTCTTCTTTGTGACTTTGTGTGAGATGTTTTCATAAAAATGAACGGTGCGCAGTTTAAAATAGAGCAGAAGCTCAACGAGAGCGGAACAACGATCGTCTACAAGGCGTTCGATGAATCGCTGCACCGTCATGTACTGCTGAAAGTTCTGCACAAGCATCTTTCCAACGATCCGGACCTGCGTGAACGCTTCGTCCGTGAAGCGCGTGCGTGCGCCGCATTGCACAGCGAGCACATCGCTCAGGTGTACGATCTAACGGAGATCGACGGCGCTCCCGCTATTGTGATGGAATTCGTCCACGGAAAATCGCTGAAGGATGTGATCGCGGAGGGAACCCGCAGCAATATCGACTTTGCGAAGAAAGCAGCGGTGCATGTTCTGCGCGGACTCGCTCTTGCACACGAACGCGGCATCATTCACCGTGACATCAAACCGGGAAACATCCTCGTCTCCGAACAGAATATCCTGAAAGTGACCGATTTCGGTCTTGCATATGTGGCAATGTCCCCGACCGTGACGATGGAAGGGATGGTCCTCGGAACCC